>DRKO01000457.1 GCA_011051745.1 Chloroflexota bacterium
GGCGCAGGTGTTGATCACGACCAGATCGGCCTCCGCCGCCTCCCGCGTGATCACGTCGCCCCGCGCCGCGAACTGGCGGCCCAGCCGCTCGATCTCGGCCTCGTTCAGGCGGCAGCCGGTGAAGCCCAGGTAAACACGCCGTCCCCCTCCCCCGCGCTTGCTCATGGGCCGGGCTCCTCCGCGTCGGGAGAGCGGATCACTACATTATCAAACCCGATTGTGGCGACGGCAGGCGTCGGACTCTCGCCGTCAAAACCGACGTAACCCTGCGCCCCCAGCCCGATCCTGCCGCGCAACAGGTCGCCGTCCTGCCACGTATCCGTGACCTCGCCCCCCAGGCAGGTCGGCGGATCGGTTGTCGTGTCCCACAGGGGCCGCACCTCCGGGTCGGGGTTGACGCACAGCAGCAACGGCGTGTCGTTGACCTCGAAGCGGAATGTGTCGCCCACCGCGATCACGCGGATATGATTGGTCGCCTCGCCCGTCCGAATGGCCGGGGAGGTGTTCCAGTCACTGACGATCTCCGGCACGCCGTCCCGCACCCGGCTGACGGCGTAAAAGCCATCGCTGGAGATGTCAAAGCGGTTGTAGTTTTCGCTGTCCGTCAGGCGGAAGATCACGATGATCGCGTTGTCGTCCGGCCCGGCCAGTTTGGTCGCGTCCACGTCCAGGACGAAGTCGTCGAAGGTCAGGTTCAGCCCCGACCAGCCACCGGTGTCGGTCAGCGCGTTGACGGCGACGATCAGTTGCCCGTCGCTGATCGTGGCCGAGATGAAGCCATCGTCGAACTGCTCCCAGTCCGCGAACTGTGCCTCATTCTCAAAGTCCGTCTGATAGAGCACGCCCGGAGCGCCTTCCTGTTCCTGTGCGGCAGGCGGCAGCGTGGGGCGCGGCTGGAGCGCCCGGCGGATGCGTGGCCCGCCGAGCCACACTCCCAGCGCAACGATAAGCGCCACGATCAGGATCAGCGGGATCAGCCACCAGCGAAGCCGTCGCCTGTGCGGCTGCTCGCGTTGCAGGCCGACGGGCCTGGACTCTTTTTTGCTCATAAGTTCCGGGTATTCCCTTCAGCGTCTCAGGGCATCTCTGCGGATTCTAGCATGGGGCCACAGGCAGGGTCAACCGCCCCCGCCTCACGGCTCCACCCGGAAGCTCGCGCTCTCCAGCACGCGCCCCCGGTACGTGATCTCGATGGTGTACTGACCGGCCGGCCAGGGCGGATCGTCGTTGCGCAGCACAAAACCCGCGTAGCCGTCGCCCGTGTCGGTCGTGTCGAGCATCATCTCGGTGATCACCTGCCCCTCGTAAAGCCAGCGCGCGCCCAGCGTGCCCGGCTGATAGTTGCGCAGTTCAACCGAGACGAAGAACGTATCCTCCGGCCCGAAAACTTCGGTCGGCTCCACAGGCCGGAACTCGTCATCGAGCGCCGTCGCAGGGGTGACGCTCAGTACCTCCGGCGGGCGCGGGCGCTGCTGCATCCACACCGCCAGCACGACCAGCGCCACCAGAAACGCCACCGAACGGGCGATCCCCATCTGTTGCCGTTTGCGGCGTTCCGCTTCCCGGTCCCTGTCCGTCTTTTCGACCATCATGCTCCTCTGTCCGTCTGCCGCCGATCGGCGGTCATCCGCCCCCTTCCAGAATGCGATCCAGTGCCCGGCGGGCCAGCTCCCCGAAGGGGCCATCCGGCTCCAGTTCCGAGGCGGTCGTGTAGTGCTCCAGCGCCGCCCCGATCTGTCCCTGCTCCTCCAGCAATATCCCCATGTGAGCATGTGCCCGCGCCAGCTCTGGATTCAGCGAGAGCGCCTGCTCCAGCTCACGGCGGGCCGCCGTCACGTCGCCGGTCAGGAAATACGCCCACCCCAGCACCTCGTGCGCGGCGGCGCTCTCCGGCAGTTCGGCGACCAGTTCCTCCGCCAGCGGCAGCCCCGCCTCCTCCACCCGGTATTCCTCGTCCACGTAGAACTGAGCCAGCAGTATCTTGAAGCGCGGATCGTCGGGGGCCAGACGAACCGCCTCCTGCATCCAGATTTCGGCCCACTCATAGGCGTGCTCGGCGCGATGCGTGGCGGCGATCTCGACCGCGAACGCCGGATTGGAAGGGTCGAGCGCGTAGGCTTTCTCAAAGGCCGTGCGGGCCTCAATCGGGCGGCTGAGTTGCTTCCACGTCAGCCCGACCAGCGAAAGCACCGCCGGACTGTCCGGCGAAAGCGCCAGTGCCTGCTGCGCCGCGCCGAGGGCCGGTTCGTCCAGCCGGGCCCGCACATACGCCAGATAGGCCAGCGCCTCCCCGTAGGCGGGGTTGTACGCCACCGCCCGCGACAGGGCCTCTTCCGCCAGAGGGAGTTCCTCCAGCCTGAGGTAGGCGATACCGAGGCGCGTATAGGCCAGATCGGGCGGATCGGCGGGGCGCTCGTCGAGGACGGTCCGCAGGTCGGCGAGCGGCTCCGCCAGCGACGGATCCAGCGCGACCGCCTGCGCCAGCGCAACGACCGCCCAGTCCGGCTCATCGAGCGCCTGAATCAACCCCAGCCGGTAATGCAGCCCCGCATCGCCCGGCGCGAAGCGGGCCAGATTCGCCAGCACATCGCCCGCCTGCTTCCACTCCCGGCGGGCAATATAGATTTCGGCCAGCCCGGCCAGCGATCCGGGTTCGACGAGGCCCTGCGCCCGCGCGTCCTCCCAGAGCGAGACGGCCTCATCCACCCGCCCCAGTCCGGTATAGGCCGCTCCCAGCCAGCCGATCTCCTCCGCCTGCAACGCGCGAAGGCGGGCGAGGCGCTCCAGATCACGCGCGGCAGCCCCGTGATCCCCCGCCAGCAGCGACATCTCAGCCGCCGCCGAGAGGGTCTCAGACTCCCAGGGCTGGTAGGCAACGGCGCGATGGAAAGCGTCGGCGGCGCGGGCATACTCGCCAGCCGCCGCTGCAGCCCGCCCCTCCCCGACCGCCTGCGTCAGGCTGAGGGGTACGGGCGCGATCCCCAGCGCCAGCACGACCACTGCCGCGCCGATCAGCCGGAGCCACACTCCCTCGCGCCCGAATCGCCTGAAAACTCGCCCGATCATCTCGCCTCTATCTTACCGTGCCTCCCGCCCCCGCAAAATGTTTGACCGGCAACCCACATCCGTACTATACTGTGGGCAGCCCGCCAGCACCATAACAACATTATCTTCAGGGCCAGTGTAGTTCTTGCACTCGACGACGACCCCCACGCCCGGCGCGTGGGCAGTATGCAGGCATCCCTCATTGTGGAGCTTTTTTGTTAAGGAGGATTCATGGCCAGCGTAACCTACGAACACGTCACGAAGCGCTTCGGCGACGTGATAGCCGTCAACGACCTCAATATCGAAATCCCGGATAAGGAATTCCTGGTTTTCGTCGGGCCGTCGGGCTGCGGCAAGAGTACCTCGCTGCGAATGCTCGCCGGGCTGGAGGAAGTCACCGAGGGGAATATCTACATCGGCGACCGGCTGGTCAACGATGTTCCGCCCAAAGACCGCGACATCGCGATGGTGTTCCAGTCCTACGCCCTGTATCCCCACATGAGCGTTTACGACAACATGGCGTTTGGCCTCAAGCTGCGCAAAGTCCCCAAGGCCGAGATCGACCGGCGCGTACACGAGGCAGCGCGGGAACTGGGCATCGAGGAATTGCTCGACCGCAAGCCGAAGGCCCTTTCCGGCGGCCAGCGCCAGCGCGTGGCCGTAGGACGCGCCATCGTCCGGGAGCCTGCCGTCTTCCTGATGGACGAGCCGCTCTCCAACCTGGACGCCAAGCTGCGCGTGGAAGCACGCGCCCTGATCCAGCGCCTGCACCACCGGCTGGAGACGACCTTTATCTACGTCACCCACGATCAGGTCGAGGCGATGACGATGGGATCGCGCATCGCCGTGCTGCGTGACGGCATCCTTCAGCAGGTTGACACCCCTCAGGCCCTCTATGATTACCCCGATAACATCTTCGTGGCGGGCTTCATCGGCAGCCCCAGCATGAATTTCTTCGATGCCACGCTCGTGAAAGAGGACGGCGACCTGTACGTGGATACGGGCGTCTTCCGCGTGAAAGTGCCTGAAAGCAAGAAGGAGGCCTGGAGCAAGGCGGTTGGGAAGCGCGTGGTGCTCGGCATCCGCCCGGAGGACATCCACGATCCGGATTACGCGCCCCCCGGCATCAACGCCGCCCAGGTTGAGGCGGTCGTGGACGTGATCGAACTGCTGGGCAGTGAGGTTTTCCTCTACCTCAAATCCGGCAATCTGGAGTACATCGCCCGCGTGGACCCGCGCACTCAGGCGCGGGTGGGGAACACCATCTATCCGGTCATGGATACCGAGCGTATGCACCTCTTCGACGCGGAGACGGAGAGAGCGATCCGCTAGCCGTCCCCATCCCATCGAAAAAGCGATCGGGTCCCCGCCTTTCAGAGGGCGGGGGCTTCTTTTTTACACCCGTTTTACAGAATTTTACAGACCGGTTATCGCCCCTTTACGCTTATCCGCCATGCTGATGGCGTAAAGGAGGGAGTGAATGGTTCGCATCAGAGTTCATCGGCAGGTAGTCGGGATGTTGCTGGCAGGGGGATTGCTGGTCGGCCTGTTGACGGGTTGCGGCAGTCTCCGCCGGGCCGTGCGGGGTTCCCGTTCTGCTCCGGCTCAGCCCTCGCCGACGGCAGCAGCGGACGACTCGCCCGCCGCGCCGTCTCCGCAGCCCCCCTCGCCTGCCCCGCCAGAAGCCACCGCAACGACGGGGGCAGACGCTCCGGCAGAGCCGGAGGCCGCGCCCACGTTGCCGCCGCTTGAGACGATGACCTTCATCGAGCGGAACACGCTCTATCTGGAGATTCTGGCCGAAAAGCAGGCCGACGGAGCCGACACGACGGAGGCGGAGGAACTGTACATCCAGTCGGTCGAGGCGACGCTCGACGGCGATACGACGGCGGCGGATACCTACCTGAACGAGGCTATTCTGGCTTTACTGGAGAACTGAC
>DRKO01000458.1 GCA_011051745.1 Chloroflexota bacterium
CGGAGGCAGGCGGACGCCAGCCCGGCGGCGATCAGGAGCGCCGCGCCGGAGACGGTGAGCGAATGGTGATGGTAGCGGGTTCCGGGTCTCATGGTTTCCCCCCGGCCCCGGAGTGTACCGCTCTTCGGGGAGGATGGCATATGGCGGAGGGCAGGGGGTATGAGGGCCGAGGGGCGACGCGGGGGCGGGCGGTGGGTGGGGGCGCGGGCATTTTAACCCCGGACCCGGGGAGGGGGTGAGAGGCTCACCCCCTCCCGATACGCCCGCCGCCGGGCTGAAGATCACTCATCCCCGACCGGCAGGACAGGCAGAGACCAGACGACGACCGTCCCGTCCATGGAGGAGGAGGCAAACCACGCTTCGTCTCCCTCCACCGGCGGCCACAGCAGTTCAGTCACCCTGTCGCCGTGCCCCCACAGGCGGCCGTGTATCTGCCAGTTCTCCGCATCCCAGAAGGTGATCCACCCGTCATCGCCGCCGCCCGCGAGCCACGTCCCATCAGGGGACCACGCCACAGCGGACATCCCCTCCGACTCGTCGGTCAGCGAGTGGACCTGCTCCCACGTCTCTGTGTCCCACACGCCGACCGTTCCATCGGCGGAGGCGGAGGCGAGCCGCGAGCCATCGGGCGACCACTCCACATCGTACACCCAGTCGCTGTGTCCGTTGAGCGTCTGCACCATCTGGCCCGTTGTCGGGTCCCATATGACGATGGTGTTGTCAAGCCCTCCGGAAGCCAGCCGCGAGCCATCCGGCGACCATGCGGTATCGAGAACCCAGCTACTGTGCCCGGGATATGTCCACAGGCGTTCACCGGCTTCAGGGTCCCAGACGGTCACAGACCCATCTTTGGATCCGGTTGCAATTCGCGAACCGTCCGGAGACCAGCTCGTATTCAGCAGGCGCGTTTCGCCGTCCAGTGTGCGCAGGGGTTCCGCCCCGGTCGGACCCCATCCCCAGATGGTGAGACCTGTGTCCCACCAGGCGGCGGCCAGTTGCGTCCCGTCCGGCGACCACGCCACATCGCGCGCCATAGACCCCTGTCCGTCCAGCATGGTGGGCTCGGCGGGGAAGCCCGGAGGCCAGAGATAGACGTTCCCGTCCGTTGAACTGGCTGCCAGCCACCCGTTATCCGGAGACCAGTCCATGCCGCTGAGGCTGCCCGTGTGCCCTTCGAGGGTCCGGTCCGGCTCGCCCGTCTCCGCGTCCCAGATGGTCACTCCGTTGCTCGAACTGCCCGCCAGCCACGAGCCATCAGGCGACCAGCTTATATCTTTCAGCCAGTTGCCGGTGTCCTGAGCCCAGAGCGGATCGCCTGGCTCCCCGGCATCCCACACGGCTACCCCCCCATCTCCGCTGCCGCCCGCCAGCCACATGCCATCGGGCGACCACGCCACATCGTGGATGGGATGGTCGAAGTATTCGATCGTGTAGATCGGGATGAGCCCCTCCATATCCCAGATGATCACCGTCCCGTCCCATGCACCGCTCGCCAGTCGCTCGCCGTCGGGTGACCACGCCACGCTGTTCACCCAGTCGGTATGCCCGCTCAGCGAGGCGATCTTCTCGCCCGTCTCCGCGTTCCAGATGCTTATGTCGTTGTCGCTGGCTGCCGCTGCGATCTGCCCGCCGTCGGGCGACCACGCCACATCGCTCACCCAGTTCATAGACCCGCTCAGCACCCGCATCCAGACACCCGGGCCGGCTTCCTTTATACGACCGGAGGCCTGCGTGGTGACCGCCAGCGTCAGCACCGCCTCCCCTGTTTCGACATCCCAGATGATGGCCGTCCCATCCTCTGAGCCGCTCACCAGCCGCTGGCCGTCGGGCGACCACGCCACGCTGTTGATCCAGGCCGTGTGCCCCTCCAGCGTTTGCAGCACGTCTCCCGTCCCGGCATCCCAGACGAGCACCCGCCCGTCGTCCGCGCCTCCGGCCAGACGGGAGCCGTCGGGCGACCATACGACCTGGTTCAGGGAGGAGTTCGTCGTCGCTGTCCACACGGTTTCGAACGTATCGGCCCGGTAGAGGTAAATCCCTGTGCCCGTAGCCACGGCCAGCAACTCGCCGTCAGGGGAGAAAGTGGCCCCTGTGATCCGGCCCCGTCCCAGCCGCACCTTGGCGTCTTCCGGAGGAAGCCCGGCATAGATGGGAAACGGCGTGGGGGTCGGCGGAGGGGTGGGGGTCGGCTCGGCGGTGGGAACCGCCGTCGGCTCAGGGGCTTCTCCCTCGCCCGCCGGAGTCTCCCCGCCGGCCCCCGTCGAGCACCCGATGAGCAGCACGATAACCATCGCCCCGCACAGGGTCAGGAGGACCCGTGCCGGGCGTCGGGCGGCAGCTCTTCTCTCTCTGCTGTCGTTGCGCCAGTAGAACATGTTCAACCTCCTTTTGTGTGAAAAAGAGGAGCGTCCGGCGCAGCGCGGAGCAGCGGGACACCCGTCGTGGCGGGGGCAAAGGGGCTACCGACGCCGCCCACGCAGGTCCGGATACTCCCCGAAGAAGCATCAGGTATCCGGCGGCTCCCTCACGCCCGGCTTTCGAGGGCGGGGGTGTGCCGAAAGATTCAACTGTCCGAAAGGACACTTCGCGGCCTTTCTGATGAGGCAGAGCAAATGCCCGATGTCAGGCAGGCTTCTGGCCTGCGAGGACAGACCGAGGGGGACTCATCCTGCGGAGGTGTGGATAGCTTTGCGGAAGTCCCTGGCTCGTCACCGTCCCAGGCAGGGAGATCGGAAGCAATGCTCCTGCGACCATTCTAGCACGGATCCGGGGCGAGGTTATATGGGGAATTGTCCCCATGATGGGGCGACGTGACGGGGGCGGGGCGACGCGCACGTCACGTCGCCCCGATGTTCGAACATACCGAGGGGATACCGGCGTCCCGCTGCGGAAGTTACGGCTGCGTGATGATGACGTAGTCAACCCGGGTGACCAGATCATCACCCGGAGCTTCCTCCGGCGCGGGCAGGTTGGACATCCCCAGCGCGATGTGCGTAAAGGGAGGCACGTTCCGGAGGACGGTCGCCTCCTGCCAGTCGGTCGGGCCGGTGGCGTAGTAGCCGGTGACGCTGTTATCCGCCGCCGAGTAGACCAGCCGGAGATAGACATCCGTTGCCGTCTCCTCGCGGGGATAGAACATCCCACCCTGCATGGGGGACCCGCCGCTGAACGCCTCCATAAAGAAGCCGTATCCGCCGGTCTGCGGGAGGCACAGCCTACAGAAGCCCGTGAGCACCGCCACGTAGTTTTCCCTGTTCTGAAGGAGGGACAGGGCGGCCTGCTGGAAGTTATGATTGGGGGCGGCTGTCAGGTGCGCCGTGACGGTGAAGTCGCCCTCCGGCACGGGCCTTACCAGCGTGTTAACCCGTTCATCCCCCATCGGGTTGTCGGCCACGATCTCCAGCCAGCCGTCCTCCGTGAAGGACCAGCGCTCCGGGTTCTCGTTCTGCCATTCCCAGCCGGCATCCATCCAGCCGTTGAAGTCGTCCACGAAGGCCACTTCCTCCGGCGGAGGGAACGAGACGAAAGGCGCGTCAAGCTGGCACACGCTGATGTTGTCAAAGTAGGCGGTCGTCACCTCGTCGGGATACCAGTATTCCAGCCCCAGCATACCGGGCGGGACGATGTCCGGATCGGTGTAGGACATCACAGGTTGCCCGTCCAGCCAGACCTGGGTGGTGTCCTCATAGGTGGCAACCTCCAGATAGTGCCACGTCCCCACCTGGGGATGCGTGGCCCCGTTCGCCACCCCGATGTTGAGAACCGGCTGCTGGAGGCGGCGCATGTGGGTATTGAAGTTTGTCCCCATGATGATCTGATAGCGCGAGTCGAAGACCTCCTGCCCGTCAACGTCGTAAGGCTCCGGAGCAAACCGCCAGTTGAAGGAGACCTCCCCGCGGCCATCCAGCATGAAGCGGGTGCGCCAGACTGCGTTCTCGAAGACGTACCCGTTCAGGTTGGAGAACGCGCCCGGGTCTCCGCCACCCGATTCGGGCATCCGGGCCGCGACGATCATGTTGCCGGAGCTGTCCGCCTGTGGCTCGATGCTCCAGGCCGGATTGAACGTGATGTCCGGCATACCGGCGGCTTCGCCATCCTGAAAGTCCTCTATATAGAGCGGCGTCTCCTCCGGTCGGCAGGCCTGCGAGGGCAGCAGACCGAAGGGATCGCGCTCCAGCGTGAGGGTGAGGTCGTTCGGGCCACGCTCGATGGCCGCCGCCTCCTCCAGCGGGAAGTACCCCTGCGCCGTCACAGAGAACGAAACCGACTCGCCCGGCAGGTTCGCCCAGGAGACCTGTCCGACGTTGTCCGCCGTCTGGATGGCGGACTCATCGTCCCCCAGTTCGGCCAGCGTCACCTCAGCCCCGGCAATCGGGTTCCCGTCGGCGTCGGTGATCGAAACCGTCAGATCGTAAGGGATGGGGGTCGGGGTAGGGGTCGGGGTGCTGGTCGGGGTCGGCTCCGGAGTGCCGGTCGGGGCGGGCTCGGTGGTGATCGGCGTCGCCGGTGGGCCGCAGGCGGCCAGCACAAAAAGTGCGGGGACAATGACGAGCAGCCCGAAGGCCCGATGGTGGAGCTTACTCATAGAACACTCTCCTTATTCTGTTGGTATGAATCGGTGGAAGACACACGGCGCTGAGGGTATGCGATGCCGGAACGCTCCCTCACGCCAAGCACACAGCCGCGCCTGATACAGGAATGGCTGTGCTACATCAACATCTC
>DRKO01000459.1 GCA_011051745.1 Chloroflexota bacterium
GCCCTGGACGACACGCCCCGCTGAATGGTATCTGACCAAGTACGCTTATCAGGTCGAGGCGACCGACTTCAGCCCGCTTGTGCGTCTGGTGAGCTACCTTCCCCTCCGCGCCCCTCGGCCGGATGATGAGCCTGCCCACCCGCTGGAAGCCCGCTTCGGCCCGTCCATCCGTTTTGTCGGCTACGATCTCTTGACTAACCGCTCGCCTGCGGAGGGCGATGATACCCCTCTGCATCCCGGTGATATGCTCGGTATCTCGCTTCTCTGGGAGGCGACAGGCGGGATGAACACGGACTACACGGTTGGCGTCTACTTTATCAACGAAGCCGGGCAACTGGTTCTTCAGCAGGATCGGCAGCCGGTCGGTGGGTTTGCCCCAACAAGCCGCTGGCAGCCGGGCCGCCGATACCGCGACAACTTCGGTTTTATCCTTCCCCCTGACCTGCCGCCGGGGAGATACGATCTCTGGGTTGCAGTCTATAGCTGGCCCTCGCTGGAACGGCTCCCTGTCACCCTGGCGGGGCAATCCGAACAGAGCGATCACATAGTGCTTCAGGCGATAGAAATCTCCGCTCCGGAGTGATCCCCGTCGGCTGTCTGCCGTGTTATACTGGGGTTAAGGGGAGAGGATGCGGGCTTTCGCATGGCTTCTCTCCGTGCTATACTGCCAGACGATGAATGAAAAGTCCCACTGGCGAACGCGCTGGCTGGAACTGGCCCATACCTGGGAGGAACGGCTTTCTGAGGCCGGATTGCTCGGCGTGGCCCGCCCCCTGAGCGAGGCCCTGCGCCCGCTGGCTCCCCTGCTGGCTCAGTTCCTGTGGATCGCGCAACCGGCTTTCGGCCTGTTCGGGCAGGCGGGGGCAGTGGGTGCGCTGGCCGAGCTGCTGGAGGAGCCGGATCAACTTAACAACCCGTCCGGCGCAGACTTCGGCCATACACAGCAATCTCAGGACAGGTGAAGAATGTCAGGTTCACTCACCAATTTGCTCGGCCTCCTGATCGTGCTCGCGGGAGTCCTGCTGTTGATCGTGTTTACTTTCCTCGCCCGGCGGGGCTTCAGGCCGCCGTTGCGCCCTCTGAGCGGGTACGAAGCTTTTCCCCGGCAGGTGGGGCAGGCGGTCGAGAGCGGCGGACGGGTTCATGTTTCGCTCGGCCCTAACGGCATCATCGGCGAGGATACCGCCACCACAATCGCCGGGCTAACGGTTCTGGAAACCATCACCAGAGCCTCGGTCATCAGCGACCGTCAGCCGGTAGCCACCACAGGCGATGCAACTGCCCTGCCCGTTGTCAGCGACACGGTCCGTCGGGTTTATCGGGATAGTGAGCTGCCGAAAGCCTATGATCCGAAGGCCATCCGCCTTGTTGCGCTTGATCCCGTTGCGCTGGCCGGTGGGGCGACCAGCATCATTGCTGATGAGGACGTGCGCGCCAACGTGATTGTGGGCTCGTTCGGCCCTGAGGTGGCCCTGATGGCCGAGGCGGGGGAGCGGCTGCGAATCCCCCAGACCATCGGGAGCGACCGGCTGGAAGGGCAGGCCGCCGCGTTCGCGATGGCCGATCACGCCCTGATCGGGGAAGAGATATTCGTGGCACGGGCGTACCTGACCGAGGAACCGGCGGCGTGGGCCAGCCTGGCAAGCCAGGACGTGTTGCGCTGGTTCGTCATCCTTATCATCGTGATCGGTGTGATCCTGAAAACGCTGGGACTGAGTGGCTAGCCACCATGAAATACATAATTCCTGCTGCGATCGCTATCGGTGTGGGCCTGGTCACGCTGGTGACGTACTTCTTTGAAGGGGCCGACATCCTCAATCTGCGTCTGGTTCTGACCAACTGGGCCGTGATTCTGGGAGGGCTGGCCGTTCTGGTCGGCGTCCTTAACCTGCTCCTTGTCCATGCCCGCCGTGTCCAGTCACAGGCGCGGGGATGGGTTTACAGCCTGGTGACCATCGCGGCGGCGCTGTTCATGATACTGGTTGGCAGCGGGGAAGGGCTGCGGAGCGGCATTTCCCCGCTGTACGAAGAGACCAGCGTTACGCGGGTGCTTTTCTCCGGCGTTGTGGTGGCCTCTCAGGCCGCCCTCGCAAGTCTGGTGATGTTCTTCCTTGTACTGGCGGCCATGCGGATGATGCGGTCGCGTCCTAACCTGTGGTCGGTTGGCTTTCTGGCCGCCGTTCTGATCACGTTGATCGGCTGGATGCCCTTCGGCTTTATGAGCACCGTCAACCGTATTCGTGACTGGCTGATCAGCGTGCCCGCGTCGGCAGGGGCGCGGGGGATCATCCTCGGCGTGGCGCTGGGCACGTTGACCGTTGGTATCCGCGTTCTGACGGGCGTCGAGCGCCCTTACAAAGATTAGGTGGTTAACAGGTAAGGTATGATGACTACCCCGCCTGATGGTGAGAATTACGAAGAGAGAAAACCCGCCGACCAGCCGACTGGCCCGGAACCCCTCGATCCGCTGGATGCGCTGCGGGCGCAGTTCTCCGATGAAGCACCGGAGGAAGGCCGGGAGAGAAAGTCCTCCGTGCCTCCCACAGCCCCTCTGCAGGACCCGGAGCCTGACTTTACAATCGGGCCGGAGGATGAAGCGAGGAAGTCGGGTGCATCAGGTGATCTGCCGGACTGGCTGGCCGAGACGATGGGAGCCTCCCAGCCTGCCGGGGCCGGGCCGGAAGAGGCGGGCAGGGGAGACCTCCCGGACTGGCTGGCCGGGGCTCAGCCGGTCCCCGCTTCACCGGAACAACCCGCTTCGTCTGACCGCCCCGACTGGCTCAGAGCGGCTGATGCACCCCCTGAGCAGCCGGGTGACGTTTCCGACGACGTGCCGGATTGGCTGCGTGGGGTGATGGGGCCATCCCCTCCCCCCGCCGGGCCGGAGAAGGCCGCATCTCAGGAACCGACGCCGGAACCGGAGAGGGCGGGCGAGGACCTCCCCGACTGGTTCCGGGAGGTACAGGAGAGCGGCCCGCCTGCCGACACGACCGCTCCTGCGCCTCCGCCTGAACCGGTATCGGATGCTGATACTCCTGACTGGCTGAAGGACATTCAGGAGGTGAAAGCCGAGGAGGAGGCCGCGCCTTCCGCTCCGGCGCAGCCCGGAGCGGCCCCGGCGGAGGAGGTTCCCGACTGGCTTCAGGATATGTTCCCGACCGGGGAACCTGCCCCTCCTGAAACGCCTCCTCCCACGCCTGAACCCGCCGCCCCTCCGGGGCAGGAGGATGCCGACTGGGTCAGCGCTCTGGGGCTGGATGTGCCTGAAACACCGCAGCCTCCACCTATTCCAGAGGCCCCTCTGCCGGAGATCACGCCTCCTGAGCCTGCCGGGGCTTCCTTCCCCACCGGTGGGGAGGAACTGCCCGACTGGATGCAGGCCATGGAGACCGCCCCGACCGAAGGTCCCCCTGCCGCTCCACAGGAGGGCGGGGAAGGGGATCTGCTGGGTCTGGATGAGATATTTGCTACCCAGCCAGTGAAGCCCCGGACCGAGGAGAGCAAACCGGAGGAAGGAGAGATCGAAGCGGGCGAGTTGCCGGACTGGCTGCGCGGCCTCCAGCCGGGGGCTGAGGAGCCTGCCCCGATGGTGGACATCCCCGTTGAGGAGCCTTCCCCCGAACTGCGAGAGCAGATCGAAGACCTGCGTTTCGAGTCCATTCTGAGCGAGGAAGCGAAAGCCGAGGAGGAGCGCAAGGAGACGGTTGGTGCACTTCGGGACGTTACCGGCGTCATCCAGCCGGAACTGATCTTCGAAGGTGAGTCGCTCTCAGCCGATGAGCGGGTGGATCGGATCATCGTCACTGATGAGCAGGCGGCCCGCATCGCCATGATCAAGGAGCTTCTGGCAAAAGAGGCCAGCACCTCCCCGGAGGCGGTTGAAGGCCCGGCGCTCGCCCTTCCGCTGGGGCGCTGGCTGACAGCCGTTGTTCTGCTGGTGGCGATCGCTCTGCCGGTTGTGCTGGGAGAGCTGATCCTTCCAGACCCCCCCGCCCCGCCGGAACTGGTCGCCGCTTATCAGCAAATTGACACGCTCCCTCCCGCTTCGGTGGTTCTGGTCGCCTTTGAGTACGAGCCGGACACGGCAGGCGAGTTACAACCGCTTGCGCTGGCCCTGCTGGATCATCTGGGCCAGCGTGAGGAGCTCTCTCTTTATACCATCAGCACCCGCCCCACCGGCCCGGCTATGGCCGAGCGGGCTCTTAGTGAGGCCGATCTGGCTGCCGGAGGGATTCAGGTTACCAATCTGGGATACCTGGCGGGGGGCGCAAACGGCATCCGGGAACTGGCGATAGGCAGTCCGCCCTTCTCCGCCTCGCCGCTTGCTTTCGACTACACGGGGAATGCCACACAGCTCACCAGCACCCGGCTGGCCGATCTCCGGCCCGATCTGATCATTGTGCTGGCCGCCAGTTCGACGGACGTCAGAGACTGGGTTGAGCAGGCTGGCCGCACAACAGAGACGCCGGTGCTGGCGGCCACAAGCGCCGGTGCGGCCCCTCTGGCTTATCCCTATCGCCAGAGTGGGCAGCTAGTCGCCGTGTTGAGCGGGATCAACGATGCCGTTGCCTATCGCGCTCTCTCCGGCTTTGGCTTCACGGCGGCGTTGCTCTCCATCTGGAACGCTCAGGCGTTTGGAGGGGGGGCGGCAGCGGTGCTCATCGTGCTTGGGGGGATTGTTTACGGCTTTAAGGCCCGGCGTGAGCGGCAGGAGCAGGATTGATGACACTGACATCTGCACAGGCGGAGTTGCTCAGCGGGGTGCTCGGCTTCCTCTTCACGGTGGCCCTGCTCAGCTATCTGATCGGGGATAACCCCCTGTATCGGCTGGCCCTCCACGCTTTTGTTGGGGTCGCGGTGGGGTATGCCACGCTGGTGATCCTCTATCAAGTGCTCAGGCCGCGCCTGATGACGCCTCTCCTGAGCGGCGATCCGCGTGCGACGGTGCTGGCAACCGTGCCGCTTATCCTCTTCATCTTCCTGATCCTGAAGATCAGCCCCCGAACGGCGGCGCTGGGGAATATCAGCGTCGCCTATCTGATCGGCGTCGGGGCGGCTGTCGCGGCAGGCGGGGCACTGACCGGAACGTTACTCCCCCAGGTGCGGACAACCTGGCTCTCCCTCTGGCCGGAGGCCAGCGGCACGTTCCTGAATAACCTTGTCATCGTCGTTGGCACGGTGACCACTCTCCTTGCGTTTCAGTTCTGGCTTCAGGGGCGAACCGCTGGCGGTGAGGTGGGACGGGTTGCCCTGATGCGCCTGCTGGCCGGTATCGGGCAGGGGTTCCTTGTCCTGACGCTTGGCGTGATTTACGGGGGCATGATACTATCGGGCATCGCCGTTTTCAGCGAACGGCTCTCCATGCTCTTTGGGCTGATCATCGGGTTTATCCGGTAGCAGGGCTTGGGAACGGGTATGTCACTTTTAGACGGAGTCTTTGACGAACGGCGGGAATCCGAGGCACAACCGCCGCCTTCCTATACGCCGGAGGGCAAGGGAGGGGCGGTGCTGGCCGTGGATATCGGGAACGTTCACACCCGCGCCGTTCTGCTGGATGTCGTGGATGGGATGTACCGCTTCGTGGCGCGGGGGGAAACTCCGACCACGGCCTCTGCCCCCTGGGAAGATGTCCTGGTGGGCCTTTATCGGGCGCTTGAATCCATCACCGAGTCCACCGGTCGCCGTCTCATAGACGAAGAAGAACAGCTCATCATGCCGGAGCGCGATAACTTTTTCGGCGTCAGTACATTTGCCGCCACGGTCAGTGCCGGAAAGCCCATCCGCGCCATCCTTGTGGGCCTGATGCCCGATGTCAGCCTTATCAGCGGCAAGCGGGCCGCCGACAGCACGTACCTCTCGCTGGTGGATGTGTTCAGCCTGGCGGACAGGCGGACCGAAGAGCAGCGGCTGGACGCGCTCCTCAAAACCGATGTTGATCTGGTGCTGATCGTGGGTGGGACCGACGGCGGCGCGGTCGAGTCGCTCCGCAAGCAGATTGACATCCTTGCCCTGGCCTACTCTCTCAGCGATTCCCCCAAGCCCACCGTGCTTTACGCCGGTAACGCTGACCTGCGGGAAGAGGTTCGTGAGAAGCTGGGGGAAGAGGTCGGGCTGCATGTCATCATCGCCGACAATGTGCGCCCCACGCTGGAAGTCGAACATCTGGAGAGCGCTCAGGCCCGGCTTGCCTCTCTGTATCACGCTCAGAAAGCCCGGAGCACCAGCGGGCTGGGTGAGATCGGGGGCTGGACAGACGAAGGAATCTATCCCACCGCGCACAGCTTCGGCAGGCTGATACACATTCTGGGGCGGGTCTGGGAGCAGGATGTGCTGGGGATTGATGTCGGCAGCGCGGCCACGGCAGTTGCCGCCAGCCTCCGACGGCAGGATTATCTGAATGTCTTCGGGGAGCTGGGGATCGGCCACTCGGCTCAGAAACTTCTGGAACAGGTGCGCCCCCAGAGCCTGACCCGCTGGTTGACCTATGAGCCTGAGCATCCTGACGACGTGCTCGATTATGTGTGGAACAAGTACCTGTTCCCACACACCGTTCCGGCGACACCGGGCGACCTTGAGATCGAATATGCGATGGCGCGCGAGATCGTCCGCAACGCAACGCTGAATGCACGTACCAGTTGGCGGAACGTCTCCCAGAAAGGTCTGTTGCCTCCGTTTGGCACGATCCTGCTCAGCGGAGCCACTCTAACCCGTCCTCCTCACTACGGATGGAGCGCCCTGATCGTGCTGGATGCGCTCCTGCCACTGGGCATCACCCGCCTGCTGGCCGATCCTTACGGCATGGCTTCGGCGCTGGGCGCAATCGCTCCCTCCCATCCGACGGCTGTCGTTCAGGCTCTTGAGACGGGGGCCTTCGTCGAACTGGGAACGCTGGTTTCGCTCTCCGGCCGGGCGCGGCGCGGCGAGGTCGTGTTGCGTGGTGAGGTGCGCACGGGAGATGAGGCTGCCCCCCGGCCCTTTGAAGTCCGCTACGGGACCGTTGCCCGCATTCCACTGCCCTATGAGGCGGAAGCAGAAGTCACGCTGCAACCCCGCCGGCTTGAGATCGCAGGCTCCCCCCGGCGGGTCACCAAACTCAGGGTGAGAGGTGGGGAACTGGGGCTTGTTGTGGATGCGCGCGGGCGTCCCTGGCGTTTCCCCCGCTCGTCTGAGGCTCGCCGCAAGCTGATGCGTGACTGGCTGGAGGCCATCACGCGGGAGGAGGAGCTGTGAACGAAGTATATGCTCACAGCCGCGTCACCACTGTGTCGGTCATCCGGCGCAAGCAGTTGCTTCCCCTGGGGGGAGCCCCCCGCGTGGCAAAAGATCAGAGTGTGCGGGTGCGGGAGTTGATCGCAGTGACGGAGGTTCCCACCGGACACCGTCTGATCAACGCGGCGGCCATGCTCCGCATCCCCCCTGAGAAGCTGGGTCCGTATCTCGTCAAACAGGAAGGGGAACTGGTTGAAAAGGGGGAGGTGCTGGCCTCCCGGCGTGTGCGCTTCAGGTTGCGCCCTCTCCAGGTCGTTGCCCCGATAGACGGATACATCCGGTGGGTGGGAGATGGCCGGATCCTCCTGGAGGGAACGAGGGAGCAGATCGAGGTGTACTCCCCTGTACCGGGGCGGGTGTTTGCCGTTAAGCCAGAGGAATATATCATTATCGAAAGCAGAGGGGCGGAGATTCAGATCGCCTGGGCGAGCGGCGATCCCATCTGGGGAACGCTCAAACTGATGGATAGCGAGCCCTCCCTTACTACCGAGACGGGGCGCTTCAATATCGACCATCGGGGGGCAGTCGTCGCCATTGGCTCCCCGCTGACGAGGGAGTTTCTGCAAGAGGCGGTTGATATCCGCGTTAAGGGGTTGATCGCCCCCAGTATGCACGCCAGCCTGATCCCCCTCGTGGGCGAGGCCGGAATTCCGGTCGGGCTGACTCAGGGGTTCGGGCATCTCCCGATGAGCGAGCGGATATTCAGTCTGCTCAAGACTTACAACGGTCGGGAACTGGCGCTTGACGTCAGGGCTGAGGACTGGCGCGAGACACGGCCTGCGATTATTATTCCCATAGATAGCCTGGTTCCTCCCGACGATCAGGGGGCCAGCCAGACCTTCAAACCCGGCAGTAAGGTTCGCGTTCTGCAACCGCCTTACCGGGGCGAGATCGGCACGATCAAAGCGATCCCGGAGACCCCGCGCCGCCTGGAAAGCGGCCTGTGGCTACCGGGGGCCTTTGTGGAAGTACCGTCTGGAGAGACCGTTTACGTTCCTTTTGCTAATCTGGAACATCTTGGGTAGCCGGGCAGGCAGGCTCAAGGCACAGCTCAAGGGGAGTATCAAGAATGGATGATAACGACAATCTGTACTTCAGCTTTGACGAAGAAGAGGAAGCCGAGGAGGCAGGGGCTGAAGAGGCTCAAAACCGCACATTCTTGATCGGTGCGATCGTCCTGGCGGCGGTTTTTGTGCTGGGAATCTGCGCCATCGTCATTTTCTTTGTTCTGAAGCCCGGTCAGAGAGGGGAGCAGGTCTCCGAGATCGAGTTGACGAATCAGGCGAACATGACTCTGGCCGCCGCAACCCAGACCGCAGCCTTTCAGACCCAGTTGGCCCCCACCCAGCCCCCGGCTGAAGAAACCGAAGAGCCGGGCGGAGTGGTTGTCGAGCCTTCCCCCACTGCAACGCCGACTTCGCTTGTGGCTGTGACGCCGGTCGAGGGGGAGGAAACCGCCCAGCCGACGCCTGAGGAGGGCACGGCGGTTGCCGAGGTGACGGCGGAAGCCACCTCCGAAGGCCCGCCAACCCCGACGCCGCGGGTGCAGGGTGGCGAAACCCCATCCTCCGGCATCATTGAGGTGACGCCGCTCGGCGGAGGCGATGAGACACCCGAACCGACCGGAGTCGGCGGCCCAATCGCGCCTTCCGGCGCGACGGCCACCACCGGAGCCGGTGGGCCTATCCAGCCGACGGCGGTCGCCACGCTGCCTACTACCGGATTTGCAGGGACCTTTGGGCTGGCAGGAGCTGGCTTGCTGGCGCTGGCGCTGGTGGCAGTGATCTTTGTCATCCGGCGTGTCCGTCTCCAGTGAGGGGCCTCACCAGCCGGAGAGCCTGCCTGTTTGCCTCTCTGTAGTGAACCCTGCGTCGGGGGTGTTTCGCGAGGACGTGCGCGTTCTATATCAGGCTGCGACGTTGTAGAAATACACGGCGGGCTGGTCGGGTTCAGCCACGGCGGTTGGCGAGCGACTCCTGTGGCTGTGCTCCGGTGACCGCAGAGATGGCGTCTCCTGACGCTCGTTGAGCTTTTGCGGTTACATACGGCTCCGCCGTGTCTGCGTGCTGATCTACTCTGGCAGGTAGGGTATGCCGTACAGTGTCACCCGCAAACGCGAAATAGAAAAGCTGCTACAGGCTCTGGCCGGGTCTCATTGCGCCTCCATCGTGGGGCTGAGCAATACGGGTAAGTCAACTCTGCTGCGCAGTTTGCGAGACGAGAGCATCGTCGCCCGCTACACTCAGGCAACGGGCCGGGATGCGGCCTTTGTCTATGTGGACTGCAACAGCATGTTTGAACTGACCGGGCAGGGACTGTATGAGCTGATCCTCCGCTCGGTCAGGGAGAGCGTCCCCGATCTGGATGCCTCGCTGGCCGATCGCATCAAAGAGCATTACCGGCAGATCGTCGAGCCGGATACCCAGTTTCTTGTCCCCCTGAGCTTTAACAACGCCATGACGGCCTTCATCGAAGACGGCCAGCGGGACCTGATCCTCCTGCTGGACGAGTTCGATGAGGCCTTTGACGCGCTGGATGGGCGCGTCTTTCTCAACCTGCGGGCATTGAAAGATAAGTACCCGCTCAACCTGATCTACGTGACCGCCACCGTGCGGCGGCTCGGCTCCAAGCGGAGCGACGAGCAAACGGCGGAGTTCGTCGAGCTCTCCGCCGCCCACACTCTTGTGCTGCGCCCCTTTGAACGCTCCGAGGCCGACGAACTGGTCTCCATGCTGGCCGCCCATGCAGGCCTTGAGGAAGGATTGAGCGAACAGGAGCGTGATTTCCTCTGGGAGCAGACGGGCGGGCATCCCCGCCTGCTCAGGGCAGCCCTCAGCCATCTGATCGAAATGAGGCTTTACGAGCCTGAAATGTATCAGGAGGCAGGTCTGGCGTGGCTTAAGGAGAAGCTGGCTAAAGATGTGACGGTGCGCTCCGAGTGCTCACGTCTGTGGGGACAGCTTGGCCCGGATGAACGAGAGGCCCTGCTGGCGGTCGCGCTCGGCAGCGCGGAACAGGAACCCCATCAGGTGCTCCAGTCGCTCGGGGAGTGGGGATTGATCCGGATGGAAGGGACGGAACCGGTCGTTTTCAGCGAGTTGCTGGCCGAGTTTGCCCGTCGCCAGCACAGCATCCGGCGGGAATTGCCCGGCGGCGTCTGGGTTGACGGGGACTCCGGCGATGTGTGGGTGGATGGGATGCCTGCTCCTCCGCTGACCGAGCTGGAGTTCCGTCTCCTCTCGCTCCTCTTTGAGCGGATGAACAAGCTGACCGATAAGTACCAGATTGTCGAAACAGTCTGGGGCGTCAGCTACATTGATGATGTGGACGATGCCCGCATCGAAAAACTGATCAGCCGTCTGCGGGCCAAGATCGAGCCTGACCCCGGCAACCCGCGCTATATCATCACCGTGCGGGGGCGAGGGTACAAGCTGGTTGGCTGATCGGCCCCCTTGCTCTAAAAAATCAGATCACCAGCCAGGCAGAGCGTCGCCGCACGTCGAAGCGATGCAGACCGGCTTCGCGGGCCAGCCGATACGCTTCGGCCATCTCCCCGGCGGTAACGTGGCGGGAAAGGGGACCCATATCCTCCTGACGGGCCTTGTACTCCGGCCTGTACTGGCCCATCAGGTTGATGTACGTATCCCGTGAGATTTCCTCCGCCAGAAAGCGAACGATCTCTCCCGTTCCGGCCAGGCCGCCGGGCAGAACCAGGTGACGCACCAGCAACCCCCGCAGAGCGATCCCGCGCTCATCCATCACAAGGTCTCCCACCTGACGGTGCATCTCACGCACCGCCGCCCGGTTGTGCTCTGGATAGTCTTTGATTTTGCTATAGCGCTGGGCGGTGGCGGCGTCTGCGTACTTCATGTCGGGCATGTAGATATCAATGATGCCGTCAAGCAGGCGCAGGGCTTCCAGAGAATCGTAGCCCCCCGTGTTGTAGACAAGCGGGATGCACAGTCCCTCGTGGGCGGCAATGGCGACCGCTTCGATGATCTGGGCGACAACGTGGCTCGGCGAAACAAAATTGATGTTGTGGCAGCCCATCTCCTGGAGTTTGAGCATCATCGCGGCCAGTTCTTCGCCTGTTACCGTCCGGCCCTCCCCTAGCTGGCTGATCTCGTAGTTCTGACAATACTGGCAACGCAGATTACAGTGGGAGAAGAAGATCGTGCCGGAGCCACGAGTACCCCGCAGGGGGTCTTCTTCGCCCATGTGGGGGAAGAACGACGAAACCCGTGCCCACCGCCCCGTCTTGCAGAAGCCCACCCGTTCGCTGCGGCGGTCTACCTCGCATTTCCAGGGACACAGATCGCAGGCCGAAAGGTGTTCCAGCGCTTCCCCGGCGCGTCGCTCCAGTTCGCCGCTACGGAGCAGCTTCCGGTAGGCCGGTTCGAAAGACTGACGGGTACTCACAGGTTGTCCTCCAGTTACCGGTCATCCCTCATTCTTCCGTGTTTGCCAGAGACCCTTCCTCCACTTCTCAAGGAGGGGGCGCAGGTTCAGGCCCGGCGTGAAGTGGATTGCCTGCATACCGACGGCACGCGCACCCTCGATGTTCTCTGCAGAGTCATCCACCAGAAGCGCCTCGTCGGAGGGCACTCCAAGCCTCTCCAGTATCGCGTGGTAGGCCTCCGGGTCTGGCTTCATCACCCCGATCTCGGCTGAGATCACGCAGGCATCGAACAGCCCATCGAGGTCAAGCGTCGTGAGTGTCTCCCGCAGGTCAAGTGAGTTGTTGCTCAACAGGCCCAGCGGCATTCCGTCCCTCTTCAGCCCGCGAAGCAGGGCAACCAGGTTCTCGTCCAGGCGATCCCCACTGTAGAAATCCCGTTGCAGTGCGGCCAGTTCCTCCGCCGTGAGGTCAAGCTCTCTCCTGACGGCCTCCCAGTATACTTCAAGGGGGGTCTCCCCTCGCTGGGCTTCTGCCCAGGCGGGGATGCCGTGTACCACCGCCTCCACCGAACCGGCTGGCAGCCCGAGCCTCCGATCCCAGGCATGGCGCGGGCGATAATCAACCGTCCGCATCAGAACCCCGCCCCAGTCGAACACAACCACCCGTTTCATCTCATCCCTGCCGGCCTGTAGCCTGTGCCCCGCTTCCTGTCGGATTATACCAGATGCTCCCGCCCTTCAGGTTGTCCAGGCTTTCAGTTTTCCGTTGTGCGAATCAGTCGCCGCCGGTATACTGTCTCACAGGGGGGAACCTTTCTTACTTCCATCTTCCTCACTGCGGGAAAGGCCCGGCGATGGCCGGGGACAGTTCTCGAACAACGGCGCTTGTTTTAACCCGTTCCTGCCACACGGAAGAATCGCCTTCAGCAGTTTTTAGTGGAGATGCCAGAATGGGAAGACAGCGAATTCTCATCGTAGACGACCATGAAGTTGTAAGGGTTGGTCTGCGGGCACTGCTGGATCGCCACCCGGAGTTTGAGGTCGTGGCAGAGGCCGGGAACGGCAGGGAAGCGCTTGAGAAAGTCGCCACCTATCAGCCGGATGTGGTTGTGCTGGATATCCGGCTGCCCGGCATGAGCGGCGTCGAGGTCTGTCAGCAGATCACCGAGGAGCACCCTGAGAGCAAGGTCATCATGCTGACCTCGTATGCAGAGGACGAGATGCTCTTCGCTGCCATCCGCGCCGGGGCGGCGGGCTACGTGCTCAAGCAGATCGGCGGGGATGATCTGGTCCGCGCGATTGAGGCCGTCGGGCGCGGCGAAGCGCTGCTTGACCCCGCCCTGACACAGCGTGTCTTTGAGCAGGTCCGTAAGGCCCAGCGAGAAGAGGAAGCCTCCGCCTTTGCCGAGCTCACCAATCAGGAGATGCAGGTTCTGCGCCTTGTCTCGGAGGGGAAGACCAATCGCGAGATCGCCGAGGCACTCTATCTGGGTGAGGGTACGGTTCGCAACTACGTGAGCAACATCCTCAGCAAGCTGGGTGTCTCGAACCGGGCTGAGGCTGCCGCCTACGCCGTCCAGCACAACCTGAAGGATTACCTCTCCTCCTGATCTGCCCGGTCGGTGGTGGTGGGATACGTCAGCAGAGCCTGATTGTAGAGCGATCACCCGTGCCGGGCGGGGGGCGGCGTGCCCTCTGGCTCGATCCTCACCCTCTGATGCTCGAACGCTCCCGCAAAGGGCGGCGACTGGCACGGTTGCCACAGGCAGGTTATACTCAGATGCGATAATGCACGTGGAACACTGTCATGAACGTTCGGACCCGGCATTAAGCCGGGTCTTTTTTTGCCACGTGGAAGGAAAAGGTAAGTAAAGAACTACATGTTAACACACACACAACGGTTAACCGGAACCATTAAATGGTACAACAGAAAACAGGGCTTTGGCTTTGTAACCCCTGATGCGGGGGGCGAGGATGTCTTCGTCCACCATTCGGCGCTGCAGCGAAGCCTGCAGGCAAGCATTGACGAAGGGGATCGCGTTACCTTCTACATCGAGCAACGCGCGAAGGGGCCATCCGCCACGCAGGTGATGCAGCTTGGGGAATCGCCATCCCCGCCTGAGCGGGTAGAGGTCAATGCGCACTTTGCCGATCTCGGCCTGATCCCCGGCCTGCTACGCGCCGTTCAGGAGGCTGGCTACACCGAGCCGACGCCGATTCAGGCTCAGGCCATCCCGGAAGTGCTGGCTGGACGGGACCTGCTGGGTTGCGCCCAGACGGGAACCGGCAAGACAGCCGCGTTTGCGCTGCCGATCCTGCAACGGTTATCCACCGCGGCGGGCAAACCCCGCCGCTCGAACGGGAACCACAAAAAGCACACCAGAAGCCCCATACGGGCGCTGGTGATCGCGCCCACGCGGGAACTGGCGATCCAGATCAAGGATAGCTTCAGCGCATACGGACGCCATACCGGACTGACGAGCACCGTCATTTACGGAGGTGTCAAGCAGGGGGCACAGGTTCAGGCTCTGCGGCGCGGGGTGGATATCCTGATCGCCACGCCCGGACGGCTGCTTGACCTGATGGGGCAGGGATACGTGAAGCTCGATCAGGTTGAGGTGCTGGTGCTTGACGAGGCGGATCGGATGCTCGACATGGGCTTCATTCACGACATACGGCGCATCGTCAGGGAAGTGCCGGGAAGCCGCCAGAGCTTACTATTCTCCGCGACGCTGCCCCGTGAGATCGTCCGGCTGGCGGGTAGCATCCTGCGTGATCCGCTCGAAGTGTCCGTCTCCCCTGAACAACCAGCCGTCGAGACGGTCGAGCAGGCGGTGTTCTTTGTCTCAAAACAGAAGAAACAGGCCCTGCTGGAGTATCTGCTCAGAGACTCAAGCGTGACCCGTGCGCTGGTTTTCACCCGTACCAAGCACGGCGCGAATCGCGTGGTCAGGCAACTGGCGCAGGCAGGCATCCGGGCCGAGCCCATTCACGGCAACAAGTCACAGGCCGCCCGTCAGAAGGCGCTCAGGGATTTTCGTTCGGGGAGAACGCGCGTGCTGGTCGCCACCGATGTGGTGGCACGCGGCATAGACGTTGAGCATATCTCCCACGTGATTCAGTTTGACCTGCCCAACGAGCCCGAAACCTACGTCCACCGCATCGGTCGCACCGGACGGGCCGGCGCGGGCGGCATCGCGCTTGCCTTCTGCTCAAACAGCGAACGCCCCTTCCTGAGAGACATCGAAAGGCTGATCCGGGCACGTGTACCGGTGATCCGCGATCATCCCTACGGAGCGTGAAACAAAACATAAGCCCTCTGATGCAGAATCCAGAGGGCTTACGCCGGTTTTACCGCTCAGCGCTTCTGTTGATCTGAGGCTCCCTACTCGACATCCTCGACGTTGATAAGGATGTCTTCCCCCTCAACCCTGACCTCAAACGAGGTGATCGGGGTCACAGCCGGGAATCTCAGCACCCGCCCGTCGCGAATATCGAAGCGTGCCCCATGTCGGGGACATTCGATTTCATAGCCGTAAAGCTCACCCTCGGCCAGCGGGCCGTCGTCGTGGGTGCATATGTCCTCAATCGCGTAAATCTCCCCGTTGACGTTGAAGAGGGCGATGAAGAGGCCGTCAACCTCGACGATCATACGCTCGCCGGGCGGCAGTTCGCTGGTTTCCGCAACCTTTACGAAGTTCGCCATGAGAAGCTGCTCTCCTGTGGGGGAAAGGTTCCTGCTGGCTAGTCCTCCTCCTCACCGGGCCACGCTGTCAGCCCGTATGCCCCGGCTTTAAGGACTTTCAGCGAAAGCAACGCGCATTTCAGGCGCACAGGCCCCAGCTCAATCCCCAGCATTTCCAGAATATCATCTTTGCTGATCTTGCGTATCTCGTCAAGGCTCTTCCCAATAAGAGTCTCGTAGAGCATGGAGGCCGAGGCCTGGCTGATCGCGCAGCCTTCACCCTCCCAGCCAACATCTCTGACAACGTTATTCTCGTCAAGCTGGATGGTCAGGTGGATGTGATCTCCGCAGACCGGATTGTCCTCTTCGTAATCAATATCAGCCGGGCTGAGCAGCCCTTTCTTACGAGGATTCCTGTAGTGATCAAGAATCAACTCGCGGTACAGATCATCCATATCAGTGTTGCTCCTGAGTCAGGCGTCGTGTGGAGCGCAACGCGCTCCATGAAGTAAGCTTCTGACCCCATCCCCGGCAGGCCCTGCTCAGGGGCCTAAAAGGTCAGGGTCTTCTTGACTTTGTAAATCGCCTCAATCAGGCGGTCCACTTCCTCGAACGTATTATACAGATAGAAACTGGCCCGCGCTGAGGCAACGACGTTGTAACGCTGGTGCAGAGGCATTGCGCA
>DRKO01000460.1 GCA_011051745.1 Chloroflexota bacterium
CGAGAGCGGGGATGTACAACCGGAGCTCTTCGCCGGATTCGATGGTCTGGTCGGTGTTCAACAGATTGGGGAGCCATGTCTCTGTGCCGGTTGGCCGGATAGCCACGCCACAGATGGGAAGGCTGCTGTGGTTCAGGATGGCGACGTTCGGCTCCCCGTCCACCGTGTAGGAGAGCGCCAGGCCATACTGCTCAACCAGGCGGTCGTACTCTGTGTTCAGGCTCCACGCCACAATGTTGCCCTCGCAGTCCACCACCTTCAGGTTGTAGATGTCAACCGGGATGTTCCGAATGAAGAGGCTTCCCGAAGGCTGGATCGGCTCGCCCTCCGGGACTCTGTTCGTTCCCCAGGCTCCACGGGAAGCGGCGTTGAGGTAGACTTCGCAAAGAGGAGTCGCGGTCGCGTTGATGACCTCCAGCACGATCGCTTTCGCGTCCATCGCCGGAACTTCCCCGCCTGCGGCCAGCGTCTCATCCGTAATCGTCCAGTCCATGTTCTGGCCGGAGGGCATCTGAAGGCCGGTCAGCGTGTTGATGTTGCCGTTGCAGGATTCGACCCGCAGGTTCCAGAGCGGCCCCGCCGGTAGCACTATCCGCATAGAGCTACCGGCAGCGATGGGGCGACCCCCGGTGAGCATGTCAACCAGCGTGTCCCCAAGCCCCACATAGAGGCCGCACAGGTCTTCGCTGCTCTGATTGACCACCGTCAGTTGTTCACTGTCGGCGGTCCGATAAATCTCGATGTAAGCATCCGCTGGCAGGTCTGCGCCGACCAGGAAACCCAGGATGTTCCCCTCGCAGTCTTCGGCCTTGAAGTCGTACTCCCCCGGCAGGGCGAGAGGGAACTGGCGGGTTTCGCCGCCCGGGATCGGCTCATCCGCCGCCAGATTCTGGCTCCAGGGAGGCGGGTCATCCAGATTGGTCTCCCGGAAGTGCAGGGCGCAGATCGCAACCTCGTTGAAGTTGCGAATCTCAATCCTGCTGCTGGCCGGTGGCAGGGATGCCTCCGGCGGAGTTTCTGGCTCCGCTGCGGTTTCGCGGTTTGTGAAGCGGGTGCTGACGTTCTGAGACACCGTGTTCCCCTGCTTGGCATAGGATCCGGAGATGGAGATGCTCTCTTCCCCGGCCACGGAGGCTATCGAATCGCCGTCCACCCGGATCTCACAGGAGAGGTCGCCCTGATCGGTGTTGTTCTCGGCGTTCAGCTCTAGGTCAAAGCTGTTCGCGCGGAACGAGAGGCTCACCTGCCAGGGGAGGGATACGGTCTCCTCCACGCTGGCCCCGTCCGCGTCGGTATAGCGGACGCTGACCTCCGTTGCTGTGCCGGTGCAGCTATAGACCACTTCGTGCCCGCCAGAGCAGGCTGCCAGTGCCAGCATCAGCACCAGCAGGCCCAGACCGAGGGCAACCCTCTGGAGGTGTCGGGTTCTTACGTACATGCGTTTTGCCCTTTCTACTTATGTGCACACTCTACCAGTCAGGTACTCCTACCGTCATGAGGGCGGAATCCTGTTCAGGTCGGGAAATCCGGCGGGAAATCGCGGAACACGCCCCGTACCTGTGTGGTGAGTGGATGATATTGAAGGTATGGGAGGCTCTCACCGAGCCGCGCAATTCCCGAACTGCCTACCCGGGGTCGTGACAACTGGGGAAGGCGCTCACATCGCGGGGCCATTCAGCCGCATAGAAGGAGAGGTAATCAGCAGTATGGGCTGCCCAGTAAGCTTCGTCGTGTCCGCCCACCGGATTGATCACATACTCCGGTTCGATGCCACGCCGTCGCAGCCGCTCGACGAAAGCACGCAGGTTGTCATCTACCAGCGTGTCGTTTACCCCGACATCAAGGTAAATCGCCAGCCGTTCGATCCCTTCCGCTGTCTCGATCAGGTTGTACGGATTGATGGGCGTGTAATCGCCGTCATAGAAGTAGGGGCTGTGTCCGCCCACCCGGTCGAACAGATCGGGGTGGGTGAAGGCGATCCCGAACGCCCAGAAACCCCCGCGTGAAAGGCCGCCGATGGCCCGCATGGCGGGATCATTCCACGTGCAGAAGGTGGCCTCGATCTCCGGGATCAACTCGTTGAGGATCACGTCCGGAAGCGGGCCGGGGTCATAGGCATACCGGGCGTCGTTCCCGTTCGGCATGATGATGATCATTGGAGGGAGCGAGCCGCGAACATATCCCAGATCGGCGGCCTCATCCAGCCCCATCCGGTCCCACTGGGAGTCGTCCATCCCTTCCCCCAGCCCGTGCAGTATGATGAGGTAGGGATAGCGGCGTTCCGTGCTGGCGTAGCAGGGCGGCAGATACACACGGTAGCGGAAAGGCTGCCCGGTGTACTGACTGATGAACGAGGCGCGAACGATCTGTCCCTCCGTCTCGGAGCAGGAGTCGAGGGTGGCGGTCGCGGCGGGGGAGGGGGTGGCGGTGAAGGTCGGGATCGGGAGCGGAGTCAGGGTCGGCGTGGCAAGTGCTCTGGTGGTCGAGACCGGCGTCGGGGACGGGGTGACCGGCGTCTCCGGCGGGGACGTCGGCGTCAGGGTGGGAGGGAGAGTCGGGTAGTTGGCGGGCGTCAGATAGTAGCCCGGCTGTAGCTTCTCGCAACCAGCAGATAGCAACGCCAGGGCCACCACAACGCAGAGGCCGGAGAGTTGACGAAGGAATCTCACAGGCAAGAATTATAGCCGTGCCCCGGCGCAGGGCGCAAGCGCGTGAATGAGCGGAGCGGGGCGTTTGTGCCCCCCCGTTTTTTGGCGGGGGGACGGATGAGCCGTCAGGCAGGGGGCGGACGGGGGGTGATATTACAATCACGTAAAGCGAGGCCCCCCGATTAGCCTTCCCGGATAAATTCCCTTACAATTGACTCAACTGATAAAGTCCAGACCAACAACAAGCGAGCAGCCATTTATGCGCAAGGTAATCATCCGCCAGCCGCGTCACATCGCGCCGTTCAACGAAGCGGCCCGTGAACTGCGCGTGCTGAATAAACCACTCTGGCAGTGGCAGCGCGATCTGCTGGCTTCGCACAGCACGGAGGAACTGGTCGTCAACGACATAAGCGACGTTCCCCGCGAGCCGGTGGAAACGCTGGCCTACAGCGATAACCTGTGGTTTGATGCGCCGTTCCTGTCCTACTTCCTCGCGGAAGCCAAGCGGCGACGGCGACCGACGCGGGCCGCCTTCCGGGCCAGCGATCCGGCCTTTTTGCAACAGGGCCTTCGTGCGCTGACGCGCTCCTACGAGCGGCGCGGCGACCTGTTTCTGGTGGACCTGTGGTACTTTCCGGCGGGGCCGGGGGAGCCAGTCGAGCCGGTCATCGTCCCCAGCGACGCCCGCGAGGTGGGCTATTATCACATCCCGACCTACATGGCGGGCGAGGATGGAGAACTGGTCTGGTGGCTGCCGGAGCGGGCCGTCTGCGCGGTGGATAGCTGGGTGCATCTGCTCTTTATCAACATCGTTTTCGGCGTCTTCAGCATGGCGAGCCGCTTTGAGAAGCGGAGCGCCGGCGATCCTCTGTTTCGGATGCGGGCCCTGTGGCGTTCCTTCATCGAGCGAAAGCCCCTGCTGGGTTCCTCGGTCTACGTCCGCAGGGGCCGGAATTGCAGCATTGACCCGACCACGATCTTTCAGGGGCCGGTCGTGCTGGGGGATAACGTCACCATCGGGCCGGGCTGTGTGATCACCCAGTCCATCATCGGAGATAACGTGACGCTCACGCATGGCAACCATGTGCACATGAGCGTGATCAGCGACAACTGCTTCTTCCCCTGGGGGGCGAACGCTTACTTCTCCGTCTTTATGGAGAACTCATCCGTCGGGCAGAACGCGGTGCTGGATATGAGCGTGATCGGGCGGAATTCCTACATCGGGGCGGGCACGATCTTCACGAACTTCAATCTGCTGCCCCTGCCTCTGAGGGTCGCCGCCGGAAACCATCTGGTCGAGATTGATATGCCGGTGCTGGGCGGGTGCGTCGGGCACAACTGCCGTCTGGGGTCGGGGCTGGTCGTCTATCCGGCACGCATGATCGAGTCGGACGTGGTGCTGTTCGCATCTCCCACGCGGCGCGTGATCATGAAGAACATCAGCTATGAGGAGAGCGACCATCACGCCACCCGCGCCGCCGACCTGCACCCGCGCCTGTACCCGCGCGAGGATGAACAAGAGGTAGAGACCGAGTGGTAGAAGATACATTTGCGTTTATCATCCATCCGATTGATCCGAAGGGGGATGTCGCCCGCAAGTATCCCCTGCTCGGTCGGGTGCTCACCGAGCGGCAGATTGATTTCTTCTCGACCTTCTGGCCGCCGGTCTACATCTCCCAGATCGAGGGGATACGCTCGATTGACAACGGGAAGGAACTGCTCGGCTGGTTCGTGGCTGCCCCTTACACGCCGCGCCGTATGCTGGAGCTTCCAGAGGAGCGCGTTTACCGTAAGATCGTCCAGACGGGGCGGCTGGCCGAGCAACTGGGAGCGCGGATTCTGGGGCTGGGAGCGTTTACCTCGGTCGTCGGCGACGCCGGAATCACCATCGCGCAACGGCTGGACATCCCGGTGACGACGGGGGACGCCTACACCGTCGCCATCGCCGTGCAGGCCATCCGTGAGGCGGCCCGCCAGATGGGCATCCGCCCGCAGGACGCCACGACGGCGGTCGTGGGAGCAACAGGGGCGATTGGCTCGGCCTGTGCTCAGCTTCTGGCGGAAGGCACGGGCAGGCTGGTCCTGATCGGGCGGCGTGAGAAGGCGCTGGAGGCCGTCCGGGAGCGGTGCGAGGGCGGGACGGCCCATCTGCAGACCAGCACCAGCCTGGATGACCTGTATCAGGCCGAGTTGATCCTGACCGTGACGAGCGCGATCGGGGCCATCATCAAGCCGGAGCACCTCAAGCCGGGCGCGGTTGTGCTCGACGTTGCCCGTCCGCGTGATGTCTCGCGGGCGGTGGCTGCTCAGCGGGATGATGTGCTGGTGATCGAGGGCGGCATGGTCGAGGTTCCCGGCCCGGTGGATTTCCACTTCGATTTCGGTTTCCCGCCGGGCAAGGCTTACGCCTGCATGGCCGAGACGATGGCGCTGGCGCTGGAGGGACGGTACGAGGATTACACGCTGGGGCGGGATATTCCAATCGAGCAGATACGGGAGATCGAGGCCATCGCCTCGCGGCACGGCTTCCGGCTGAGCGGGTTACGCAGCTTTGAGCGCGAGGTGACGCCGGAGCACATCGCCCGCGTCCGGGAGCGGGCGCATCACGCCCGCCGGACGTTCCGGCCCCGGCAGGCGTTTACATAGGGATGCGGGAGCACGCCAGCCCGATAAGTGATTTTGTACTATAATGTAGGGCGTCTTATACAGTACGTTGCGGGACAACTCCGGCCACCGGTGCGTGAGCGGGCCAGGTTCACGGAGACAGGATACCGGCCACAGATGCGCTGTGACTGGCCCACAGCAGGCAGGGATGTTGCCCTGAAGCGGAGGCAAGCAAAAGGATGACCCAGGGTAGACTGCTGGTTGTCGAAGACGATCACGACATCGCCACCATGCTGAAAATCTACTTCACCGGCCAGGGCTACGACGTGGAAGTCGCCCCGCGCGGCGAGCAGGCCCTGAAAATGTGCCAGCAGCAGCCCCCCAAGCTGATCGTGCTGGATATCATGCTGCCTGACATGGACGGGTACGCCCTCTGCAAGATGCTGCGTACCAGCGTCCGCACCAAGCATATCCCCATCATCTTCCTGACGCAGAAGGACGAACGCAGCGACCGCATCGCGGGGCTGGAACTGGGGGCCGATGACTACATCACCAAGCCGTTCGACATCGAGGAACTGCGCCTCCGGATCGCGAACGCCATCCGTGCGACCGAACGCATGGGGCTGACCGATCCGCGCTCCGGCCTGCCGAGCGGACGCCTGATCGAGGATCAACTGCGGGAGATGCTCCGGCGGGACAAGTGGGCCTACCTGGATATGCGGATCAACGACTTTGATCCCTTCCGCGACAAATACGGGTTCGTGGCCGGGGACGAGGTTCTGCGCTTCACGGCGATGCTGATCAGCGAGGTGCTGGATGAGCACGGCTCGCCCGATGACTTCGTCGGGCACGCGGGCAACGATAACTTCGTCCTGATCACAAAGCCGGAGAAGGCCGAAAAGATCAAAGAGACGCTCATCCGGCGCTTTAACGAGGAAGTCAAGAGTCATTATTCGTTCATTGACCGTGAACAGGGTGGCATCAAGATCGAGGACGGGAAGGGCGAGGAGCGGCTGGTCAGGCTGATGACGCTCTCGGTGGGCGTCGTGACCTCCGAACGCACATTCTCCGACATCCGCGAGGTCACCGAAGCGGCAGCCGAAGCCCGCCGCAAGGCGCAGCAGGCCGACACGGCGCGGAAGAAACAATGAACCCCGCTTTGCTGCGCCCGGCAGGCCCGGCCCCCGGCGCAGGCCTTATCATGGCCGGAGCCTGCTTCACTTCAGAAGTGGTTGTGAGTGGTAGAAAACAATGAGCACGCTAGTTTCAACCGGTATAGTCCTGCTCGTAATCGGGGCTATGGTGATCGGAGCCGTGCTGATCTCCGCCCGGCTCACCAGCCGACGAAGGCAGCTCGTCGGCAACGAGGAGCCCATTATCCCGGTCAACCTTGCCTCGGTCAACGACGGAGTGCTGGTCGCCCGCATGGGCGGACAGATCATCTTTGCGAACGAGGTTGCCCGACGCTGGTTCGCCCTCGATGGCGGCGACCCCGATCTGTGGTCGCTCTCGCAGCGCGTTGATCCGCCGGAGGCCTTTCTGGAACTGTTCGCCGCCGAGGGGCAGGCCACGCTCACCCTCGACGAGCGGAGCATTGAGGCGGCCTCTCATCTTGTGGCGGTGGGGGATACGACGCAGTTTGTGATCGTGCTGCGCGAGGAAACCGCGCTCCCGACGCTTGAGCGGGAGGAACGCGGCTCGCCGCGAGCGCTCCAGATCGTGAGCGAGATCGCCAAGGCGATCAACGCCAGCCTTGAACTGGATGCGACACTGGAGGCGACCCTCGAGGGCGTTAAGCGGCTGATCCCCTATGACGCTGCCCAGATATGCCTGCTCGATCAGGATAAGGAACATCTGCGACCGGCTGCCCGCTCCGGCCCGGCGAGCTACGTCGCCGCCACCCGGCAGGAAGGGCAGGCCTACCGGCTGGATGAGGGCTATCCCGGCTGGATCGCCCGCCAGCGCCAGCCCCTTCTGATCCCGGACGTTGAGCTTTTCGAGGAGATGCCCCCCCGGCGTCGTCCCACCGATCCGCCCTACCGGAGCTATCTGGGCGTCCCGCTCAATGTGCGGAACCGCTTCATCGGCACGCTGGAAGTATTCGCCGGGGAGCCGGGCCGCTTCGACCGCGAGGACCTGGCGCTGCTCTCTCTGCTCAGCGATCAGGCCGCCATTGCGATTGAGAA
>DRKO01000461.1 GCA_011051745.1 Chloroflexota bacterium
CGCTCCCAGTAGAAATCGTGGTTGTGAGCGATGGTCGGAATCCCCGTTTCGGAGATCACGCGCCGAAGGGCCATGCTGAGTGGCAGGTTGAGCGGGATGGCAAACACATTTTCGGCAACGATCAGGTCAATGTGAAAGCGGTTGATGAAATCCATCAGGGCCCGCTTGAGTATCGCGGCGGCGTTCTCCATACGGATGCGTAGCCGCTCATGTTCCTGGACGGTGCCAAAGGCGTTCTGGGCGATCCAGAGCGCCATCGCATGGGTGAAGTGGGCCCGATCAACCAGTTGAGTGCCAGCCAGAGGCACGCTGAGCAGCGAGCCATTCGTCCCGGGGGGGTCAAGCTCCCCCGCGAAGTAGTAAATCTGGTGGCCCATGCGATGCAGGACCTCAGCCCATTTGCTTGTTTCGAGTGAGACGCCGTCGGTTCCGGCCAGACGGAAGGATACAAAGCCAATGTTCATACGTTGTTCTCTGCCAGGAGTGTGATTTGTAGAGTATGACGCAAGGTCGTGTCTTCCGCAATGCGGCGCATCAGGGCTTCCCAGCCTGTGGCGAAGCCAGCATAGCGCGGCAGATGAGTTTCTGCACGCGCCGCTGCCTCGGCCAGGATGGTTTCCGGGTCGCCGTACAGCCTGACGTAAGCCGGTGTGGCCTCGCTTTCCAGCGCTTCGAGGGCGTGCTGCTCCAGATCGGCGCGCAGGAAACGGCCCGGATAAGGGTCAAACAGCGCCGGGTCCACTCCATGGCTGCGCAGCTTGGCACGCTCGTAGAAAAAGCGGATAAGGTCTTTCCTGAGCTGGTCGTAGCGCGGCGTGCGGTAGTGGTGCGGAGGAAGGTGGGTGATCCGCAGGTCTTTTGCCATCCACCACTGCACACCGGCCAGACGCGCGTTGATCAGATAATCCATGTCCTCGCCGCGCGTAATGCCCGGATCGAACCCAACACGCATGAAGAGTTCCCGGTGAAAGGCCATGTTCCCACCCAGCGCCTGCGGGCTGGGCACAAGTTCACCCGGCTGCTGCATCAGGGCACGGAGGCCCTCGTTCATGATGATCGGCTTGTCATGGAAAATGTTGCCCGTCGCTTCTGGCTCCGGCAGGTAGATATTGCCCGCCGCATCGGCGTAAGGGCCAGCCAGCCCCAGCACGCGCGAGTGACCAACCCGCCGCCCGACCAGATCACGGGCCCGTGCCACATAGTCGGAGGGCACGACTTCGTCGTCGTCCAGAGCTATTATAACTTCTGCCTCGCCGATGTGGGGAATCAGGAGTTGCAGGTTGCGTATCCCTGCGTAGCTGATCAGATCAAAGGCTCGCTCCGGCAGAGATACTCCCGCTCTGTCCACTTCGCGGCGGAATGTGCTCAGGGTCTCTGCATCGCAGAGATACAGAGACAGGCGACTGGCATAGGCTTTGAAGATGTCGGTAAGGCGATCACGGGCTGCCCGGATCAGGTCGGGTGAGGCCTCTACGTAGCCAGCCAGCACCAGAACCTGAAATGGCAGCCCGTCCTGCTCGCTGAGGCTCTCCAGCAGGCGGGGCAACGTGCTTTCCCCATCTACCGGAGTGGGATGATCGAAGGCCCCGGTGACGCGCTCTGAGCGAGGATCACTGGAGGGCCACGTCCAGTAGGTGGGAACAATGACCCATGTACTGCTGAAGTCCGGCATATGCTATCCCTTGACGCCGCCAGCCGTCAGACCGCGCGTCAGGAAGCGTTCGAAGAAGAAGAAGATGACGATCACGGGAACCGTGATGATGACGCTCCCCGCCATCAGGAAGGTGCGCGGGACCTCCTGCCCATCAAGTTGCTGCAACCCCAGCGGCAGGGTCCAGCTAGGCGGCGAGTCGATCAGGAACAGAAGGGCGTACAGGAACTCGTTCCAGGCGATCATGAAGACGTAGAGCGCGACGGTCGCAATGGCCGGGATGGCCAGGGGGATTGTGATCCGCCAGATCACCCCCAGCCTGTTCGCCCCGTCAATCAGCGCGGCTTCCTCAAGGTCTTTGGGGATGGTCAGGAAGTAGCTCCTCAGCATGTAGAGTGCCAGTGGAAGGGTGCTTGCCAGGTAGATGATCGTCACGCCATAGGGATTGCGTAACTCAATCCCCAGCGCCTGCTGAATACGCACGAAGAAAACGAACAGCGGGATGCCGATCACGATGGCCGGGAAAAGGTAGATGAGAAGGATGCCCCAGCTAAAGATGTCGCGCCCCGGAAACTCCAGGCGGGTCACCGCATAGGCAGCGGGGATAGCCAGAATGAGGCTGAGCGCGACGGTAAGCCCGGCGATGATCACGCTGTTGCGGATGAACGTCAGGAAGTTGTACTCAAGCAGCACGGCGGCGTAACTGCTGTTTCGTATTGCCGAGGCACAGAGATCGGGGTTGTTGCCACCGATACACTTCAGGGGCGCAAAAACGGCTGCGATGTCCTGAGCGCGGGGGACGAGCCGCGCCGGATTTACAAGGACATCGCCATAGGGTCGGAATGACAGATTCAGCATCCAGTAGAGCGGGAACGCCGTCACGATCAGAAACAGTATGATGCTGAGTACCTTCAGTATGGTTCCCAGCGTCGTTTCTATACGCTCGCGCGACCATGTCACACTGGAACGGGAGGGTTTCTGAGCCACGGTTATTCCTCCTCCGGCAGGAACCAGCGCAGGTAGATGAGTGCCAGGATGCTCAGTATCACGGCCAGAATCACGGCAACCGCCGCCGAGACGCCCACGTTACGCCGGGCGAAGAGCCAGTTGTATATCTGGAGAGTCAATACCTCCGTTCCGGCTGCTCCCCCGTTGAGCAGGAAGATATCCTCGAATTTGTTGAACGTCCAGATGAAGCGCAGCAGGAACAGAGTGCCCATCACGGCGCTCAGGTGGGGCAGCGTGATGTACCAGAGACGCTGAAGCGGGCTGGCTCCGTCCACCTTGGCTGCCTCGTACATCTCTTCGGGGATGGCCTGCATCCGGGCCAGCAGGAAGAGGAAGGCGAAGGGGAAGTAGTGCCAGGCTTCGAAGGCGATGACGGTGATAAGGGCGAGCGGCAGTGTCACTTCCAGCCCGAACAGGTGCACCGGCAACGCACGGGTGGTCAGAAAGCTGAGCGAGGGCAGGCCCAGGCGCGTCCCCATCGCGTTGACAATGCCGATGTTCTTATCCAGCATCAGTTTCCAGATGAACGCCAGCGAGACGACGGGCGCGACATAAGGGAAGAGCAAAAATCCCCGGAAGATGTTACGACCGGGGAACTTGTCGCGGACGACCAGCGCAGCCCACAGCCCCAGCAGGATGGCAAGTACGGTGCTGGCGATGGTGTAGATGAACGTGACGCGCAGCGCTTCCCAGAATCGCCGTCCGGCGGCTGTGCTGGTTGCCTCGGCCCCTCCAAGCGTGATTCCGGTCGCGGTGGCGTAGTTCTTGAGGGAGAGATTGCTCAGGTCAAAGAGGTTGATGGTCGGGAGATCTCTCAGGCGGATAAGCTGAAAACTGAGCACAACGTTCCAGAGCATGGGGAAGATCACGATGAGAGAGATGACCAGTAGCGTGGGCAACAGGAGCGTGTAAGCGAGGGCTGCGTGGCGTTGCTTGAGGCTTAGCCCACGGCGGCGCACCACCCCCGATGCCACATCCGACTGTGTAGCCATAGGACCTCCCTTATCGGAGTCAGGTGGTTGATCCCTGTTTACAGATGATATCTGGGGGCCACACGTCGCGGCGCATGGCCCCCGTCCGGTCTAGTTGATCAGATGTGTGTCAGCCCGATTGGTAAGGTAGATTACTCCCCGGCCAGCGAGGCCTGGATGTCCTCTACCTCAGCCTGAATCTGGGCAGCCGCTTCCTCAGGCGTCAGGAAGCCTTCCATGACGTCGGCCAGCGCCCGCGGGACAACCAGCTCGGAGTAGAGGGCGCTCACCAGCTCACCCTGCCCCTGAGCGAAGCCCCAGCGGTCGAAGTTGTTCGCGCCTTCAACGATGGCGGTCAGGACTTCCTCACTGTAGAAATCGCTCAGCGGAGCGCGGCGGTCAACGCCAACCTCAAGGTGGCTCCAGCCTTCCAGATACTCAGTCGGGTTCTCAGCCGTGCCACGACGCATCGGGAACTTGCCCTCGGCGGCAACGCCCAGCCAGTCGAGGTAGCCATCGCTCAGCCAGAACTCAACAAACTGCTGTGCGGCCTCGGTATTGGCTCCGGTGGTGATGCCCATGTAGCTCACCTGACCGTACTGGGCAGGTGACCCGTGCGGCCCGGCAAAAGCAGGAACCACGCCGCTGTTACGTGCCAGATAGGCAGGATCATCAGCGCACTCAGGGCAGTTCGGCAGCACGGAGTCACGCAGACCGGCCATCTCGTCCAGGATGAACGGCGACCAGACGACCATGCCCGCCTGACCCGCGAAGTAGAGGGCACGCGACTGATCCCAGAAGGTGGCCGTATCGCCGGGGCCGAACTCGCTCATCAGGTTGGTGTAGTAGGCGATGGTGTCCACCATCTCAGGCGTATCAAGCGTGACGTTGCCCGCATCATCGGTGAGCTGCACGCCATTCGCCAGCGCGAAGTGCTCGAAGGTCTGCTGCGTGAAGACCTGCCCGGGGTCGGTTCCGGCCATGATGCCGGTGTACCCGGCTTCCGTCAGCGCCTCAGCCGCGGCCTGAATCTTGTCGAAGTCCGTCGGCGGCTCAAGTCCCAGCTCCTCGAAGAGGTCGGCGCGGTAGATCAGGAGCTGGCCCCAGCCGTCGGACGGCACGGCCATGTAGGTCCCGTCAGCCGTTGCCACCAGGTTGAGAGCGCCTTCGGAGAAGGTGGTGGGATCGAGCGCCTCGACGGTGGCCGTTGCCGCCGCATCATCGAGGATGCCCTGAGCGTACCAGCCAGCCGCAAAGTCCAGCGGGAAGAAGACGACATCAGGCATCGTCCCCGCGGCGAAGTTGGCCGCCATCACGCTGTCAATGTTGTTCTCCTCAACGAGAACAAGCTCAACGCCGATGCCGGTCTGCTCGGTGAAGCGGTCAATGATGGCCTGTGTCCTCTCGACGCGGGCAGGCTGAGACTCGGTGCTCCAGAACACGATCGTGGGACCCGTCACCTGCACCTCGACTTCCTGGGTGACGACCGTCTCAACTTCCTGGGTGACGACCCGCTCAACCTCAACCGTCTCAACGATGGTTTCCGGCTGGCAGGCAGTCAGGACCAGGCCGCCGACGATCACGGCCAGCAGGGCGAGGATGCTCAACATATTCTTCCGAGACATCGTTCTTCCTTTCTCCTTTTTGCTTATTCAGCGGTTGAAAAGCGACCAACTTGGGCTTTAGGTAAGAGAAGCAAGCCCCCCTCATCATGAATAGCTTATTGTAGGGTCTCTCTGGTAAGCCCTTACGGTTGATCCAGGATCAAAGAGCTTACTTTCGCCGGAAAATCTCCCCTTCTTCTCGATAGACCACCTCCCCTCATCACCCGATCTACAGGGTCTGTACAGACCCGGACCCTGTTCACCCGTTCGTGTCCCGATTCACGTATGTAGCGGCGGGCCACTGGAAGCCCGGACAAGCAATTTTGGCTTCAGGAGCACGTGTGACTGTTCCAGCGTTTGCCCGCGAATGAGGGCACAGATCATCTGGCTTAAGCGTCGCCCGATCTCGTAGATAGGCTGGCGAAGCGTCGTCAGGGACGTGATCTCGGCAGGTGGGATGTCATCAAACCCTGCTATGGAGAGATCACGCCCGATTTCCAGCCCGGCCTCGCGGGCCACGGCGATTGCCCCCAGTGCCATCAGATCGTTGGCTGCGATCAAAGCTGTGGGCCGGGGGGTCAGGGAAAGGAGACGTCGGGCAACCTGTGCTCCTCCCCGGCGCGTCAGGTCGCCGTAAACCACGACCTGCTCGTCGTATGGCAGCTTTGCATCGGTGAGCGCATGGCGATACCCCTGCAGGCGAAAGTGGGCGAACATCAGATCAGGGGGGGCAGAGATATAACCGATACGCTGATGGCCCAGCGAAATGAGATGCCGGGTTAACTCATAAGACCCTGCTTCGCCATCCTCATCTATGTAGGGGAAATCGAGGTCCAGATCGGTGCGCCCGAAGGCGACAAAGGGGAAGGAGGTCTGTGCCAGATAGGCGATTCGCTGATCCTGCCGCCGGGTACGTATCACGATCAGGCCGTCTACGCGGCCCCCTTCGACCTTGTGACGATAGGCGGCCAGTTCGCCCGGCCCCGGCGGACAGGTGGAGATCAGGAGGTCGTATCCTTGCTGTGCCAGTTCATCGCCGATGCCGGCGATGATCTCGCTGAAGTAGGGATCGGCGAAGCGTGGGCCGAATGTGGGGAGGATGATGCCCACCGTGTCGGTGCGCTGCTTTTGAAGCTGGCGGGCTGTCAGGTTCGGGTAGTACCCCAGTTCCTCGGCAACAGCGACTATTTTTTCACGTGTGGCCGGAGAGACGTCGCTGTAGCCAGCCAGCGCCCGTGAGACGGTGGTAATAGAATAGCCAGTCTTGATGGCTATCGTCTTGAGGGTCACACGTGCCATCGTGTCTCATCCAAAACGTTTTGGGCGTATACTCATCTTATACCAAAACGTTTTGGATGTCAACGTTGAGACGTTGCGTGCTTGGCTGGAATCAGCCGATCGGGAGGCCGGAAGCCTGCCGAAACTGGGTTTCGTAGAGGCGGGCGTATAATCCGTCTCTGTTCAGCAGATCGTCGTGCGTCCCCTGCTCAACGATCCGCCCCCGATCCATGACCAGAATCAGATCAGCCG
>DRKO01000462.1 GCA_011051745.1 Chloroflexota bacterium
CAACCAGCATGGGGAATTGCCCCCTCAAGTCGCTGCTTTTCTCCCTGATGATTTCTGGTAGCCCTAATTATGTACAACTTTCAATCTGTTAATGCAAAGCACGGAGATAGAGTGTCGTCTCCGCCCCTGAGCCTGTGCCCTTGCCGGTTCCTCATTCGCGGGTATTGACCTCGCCCGCATTGTGTGATAAAAGCAAAACAACCGGTTGAGGGCGAATCTCTGCGAACAGGCCGAGGAGCGCATCTCTGCCGGAAGCCTTCGGAGGAGCGCGAAAGAGTCTCTCAGGATTCTCTTCGCATTCCACCACCTCCCTGAGAGTGTTGCGGGTTGCTTTTGCAGGAGGGTGAACGGTGGGTCGTCCCCAGAGGAATCATTTCAAGGCTCGCTGCCCGGAGTGTCTCGCCGCGATCTGGGTGAAGGACGATGTCGAGCTATGGGACCCCGTGACCTGTCCGGAGTGTCACACCGCGCTGGAGGTTGTGAGGCTCCGGCCCCTGACGCTGGACTACATGGAAGCGGAAGAATGGGACGACGAGGACGACTGGGACGATGAGGACTGGCGGTAGCCCCGTCCTGCTCCTGCGGTAGCGGATTCTCTCCCCGCCCCTATATCCCTGCATCTCCCCCCGCCGGCGGCTGCCTGTTCATCCGATCGGCGGATCAGCCCTCCCTGCCCGCAATAACGATTTTTAAACCTGTGACAAACGAAATAAAAATGATTGACACCCGATCCCTCAACTGGTATAGTGGTTGAAGTTCGTAAGAATAAAGCACAAAACAGGTTTGCGAGAGACCGCTATCGAACCAACCAGGGAGGGATGAGCCTGTGTTAAGAGAGTTGTTCGGACTAACCAGGCCGGAAACCACTGCCTCACCTCAGCCTAAAGCCCTTCTCCCCGCTTCGACGCGTTCCGAGACGGTTATCGGAAAGCAGGCGCGCATTGAGGGTTCGCTCAAAACGGAGGGCAACGTCCGCCTTGAAGGGACGTTTGTGGGGGACATCGTGGCACGCGGTCAGGTCATCATCACGGAGAGCGGTGAGCTGAAAGGCGACCTGATCGGCGAGACCGTCCGGGTGGAGGGGCTGGTGCACGGCGATATCACCGCCCGGAAGGTTGCCGTCCTGCGGACGGGCCGCGTGCGGGGGAACCTGCGCATTGAGGCGCTGATCACGGAAGAGGGCGGATTTATCCAGGGCCTCGTGACGATGGAGGAATCTGTGGACCTCTCTACCCTCCTGCCGCCCACCGGTGAGAAGCCGGAGGAAAAGCCGGAAGAAACAACCGGAGCTCCGGTTGAGAAAAAGACCCCGGCCAGAAAGACCGGGCAATCCACAGAGAGCAAAGCGGAAAAAGTCCCTGTCAAGGCAGAGAAGTAAGCCGACGCCGGAGTCGGTCAGGGGCGGCGGGGGGCATCCTGCGCCGCCCCTTTTTCGATCTCCACCCCACCCTGTGGCCGGAGCCGGAGGGCCTGCGGTACACTCCGGAAGGAGACGTATCCGGTCAATATGGACACTCAGTGTCGGGTCATTTTCATGCTGCATACCGGCCTGCTCAACTACTTGAAACTCTGGAACTGGCGCGCTTTCTGGCGGGGGTTCTGGTCTGCCCTGCTGATCGGGCTCTTCCTGATCGGTGTCCCTGCCGCCCGCCCCGATACAGGGAGCACCGACTTCCGGGTGCTGGGGATCGCGCGGGACTACCTTTTCGACTTTGTCGGGTGGGAGGCAGGCGTCCTGCTTGACAAAGCCGCCAACGCTGCGATTGCTCCCCAGCGCTACATGAGCGAGGAGGAACGGACGGCCTACGTGCGCGATTATCTGGCGCTGGTGGACGAGATCGCCCGTCTGGAGAGCGAGGTAAACCGCCTCTACGTGGACCCGGACGTGGAAGACCCGGCAGCGGCGACGGCTGATCTGCGGGCCCGCCGGGACGCGCTTCGCAGGCAGCAGGAGGAACGGCAGGCGCTGGCCGAGTCGATCATCCAGGCTCAAACCTCTGAGATGCTGGCCGAATACGGCTTTGACGTGGGCGGGGAGGTTCTCCCGCCGGTCGCCATCCGCTTCACCCGGCTGCCAACCATTCTGATCGTCTCCCCCCGCGACCGGATCGAGCGCATCGGGGCCTATCCGCTCCGGTACGGGCTGACGGTCGAGCAGATGGAGGCCATCGAGGCGGATGTGGACGAGGAACTGGATGTCTCTTCCCTGATCGTTCCGCTGGGCGGGCTGGCCGTCTGGCCCGCCATGCTGATCGAGACGGGCTACCTGCCCTACACGTTTGAGGTCAGCGCGCATGAGTGGACGCACCACTATCTGGCCTTCTTTCCGCTGGGGCTGAACTACGGGGCCACGCCGGAGCTTTACACGATGAACGAGACGGTCGCCAACATCGTTGGCAAGGAGATCGGATGGGCGGTGCTGAATCGGTACTATCCCGACCTGGCCCCGCCGCCGCCCGACTACACGCCCCAGCCACCCCCGGAGCCGGAACCCCCTCAGCCGGAGGAGCCGCCTGCCTTCGACTTCCGGGCCGAGATGCGCGAGACCCGCATCCATGTAGACGAGTTGCTGGCCGCCGGGCGGATCGAGGAGGCGGAGCGTTATATGGAGGAGCGTCGCCGGGTGTTCGTCGAGCACGGTTATCAGATCCGCAAGCTGAATCAGGCCTACTTTGCCTTCTACGGAGCCTACGCCGACGAACCGGGCGCGACCGGCTCCGATCCAGTCGGCCCGGCGTTGCGGGAACTGCGATACTATAGCCCCTCACTGTACGATTTTGTTGCCCGTGTGCGCTGGATGACGACGTTCGATGAGGTGCAGGCCGCACTCGCCGAGGCCCACCTTCGGGAGGCAGGCCGCTAAATGGCGCAGCGTACCGGGGAGGCCCGGACGGTCGGCGAGGCGCTGGAGAGTGCCCGCCAGAGCGGCGTGACCTCCGTCACCCGGCAGGTGTTGCTTGCCTATGTGGTGGGGCGGGGGCGAACGTGGCTGCTGGCCCACCCGGAAGCGTCTCTCAGTGAAAGCGAGGCAGAGCGTTTCGCCGCCCTGCTATCCCGCGCGGCGGCGGGCGAGCCGCTTGCCCACCTCATCGGCGAGCGCGAATTTCACGGGTTGCCGTTCGCCGTGACGCCGGACGTTCTGATCCCCCGCCCGGAAACGGAGGCGCTGGTTGACGGGGTGCTGGTATGGGCAGAGGAAAGGGAGTCTCCGCCCCTGCGTATTGTGGATGTCGGCACGGGGAGCGGTGCGATCGCCGTGACGCTGGCGTTCAGGCTTCCGCGCTCCCGCGTGGTCGCGGTGGACATCTCACCCGCCGCGCTGGAGATCGCCCGCTACAACGCGCGGCGGCACGGCGTGGCCGAATGGGTGCACTTCGTGCTGGGCGATCTGCTCGACGGGCTGGCAGGGCCTTTTGACGTGATCGTCGCCAACCTGCCTTACGTCACA
>DRKO01000463.1 GCA_011051745.1 Chloroflexota bacterium
CGCCAGATCAGCCCACAAGATGCGTGTTCCCGGATGCGCGTCCTCTCGTGCCATCCGTTCGTCCTCCGCCGCCCGGATTGACGGGCTTTCCCTTGTGTGTTAGGATGGGGCGCGTTGCACAGGCATAGCCATATGGAACCCCAGGCCACATCCCGCCAGACTCAAAAAGAGTGGAAAATCGCGCCCCCGGCTCCTCAGGAGACCATTCGGAGCATGGAGCAGCAGGGCGTTCATCCTGTGCTGGCCCACGTGCTCTACCGGCGCGGCTACACCACCGCCGGGGAGGCGCTTGGCTTTCTGGCCCGCCACTATCAGGAGGACGATAACCCCTTCCGCCTGAAGGGCATGGCCGAGGCGATCTACCGCCTGCGCATGGCGATCCGGCGGGGGGAGCCGATCGCCGTCTACGGGGACTTCGACGCCGACGGGGTCTCCTCAACCGTGCTGCTCACCGGCGTTCTGGAGCGGCTGGGCGCGAACGTGCGCCCCTATATCCCCGACCGAGTGGATGAGGGATACGGCCTGAACAGCCCCGCGCTCAGACGGCTGGCTGACGAGGGAGTTCGCCTGCTCATCACGGTTGACTGTGGCATTCGATCTGTTCAGGAGGTGGCGGACGGGGTCAGCTACGGGCTGGACATCATCATCAGCGATCACCACAGCGTCGGACCTGAATTGCCGCCCGCTCTGGCGGTCATCAACCCCAGACAGGCCGACTGCCCCTACCCGGAAAAGGGGCTGGCCGGTGTCGGTGTGACCTATAAGATCGTTCAGGCGCTCTTTATGGAAGCCCAGCGCCGGGGATACAGGAAGGGGGACGCCTGGAGGCCGGAAGACTGGCTGGATATGGTCGCCATAGGCACGGTGGCCGACATCGTCCCCCTGCGGGGGGAGAACCGCGTACTCGTGCGGGAGGGCCTCAAACGCCTCAACCGGCCAGAGCGCCCCGGACTCAGGGCGCTATACGGCGTGGCAGGTATCCGACCGGGGAACGTGAACACAGTCGCCATTGGCTTCATGATCGGGCCGCGCATCAACGCCGCCGGTCGGCTGCGCTCGGCCATGCTGGCCTACAGGCTGCTAACCACGACGGACGCAGGCGAGGCCGCCCGGCTGGCCGCCGAGCTGGACGCGATCAATCAGGAGCGGCAGCAGAAAACAACCGAGATGCAGGGCTGGGCGGAGGAGCAGATACCGGGAGACCCGGCGGAGGAGCCGCTCCTGTTCGCTGCCGACCCCCGTTTTGAGCAGGGCGTGGTCGGGCTGGTTGCCAGCCGCCTGACGGAGCGTTACTATCGTCCCTCCGTCGTCGTGCAGATGGGGGAAGAGGAAAGCCACGGCTCGTGCCGCAGCATCCCGGAGTTCCACATCACGCGTGCGCTGGAGCAGTGCGCCGATCTGCTGGAGCGTTACGGCGGGCACGCCGCCGCTGCCGGATTCACGGTGCGGAATGAGAACCTTCTCCCCCTGCAGGAGCGGCTGCGCGAGATCGCGGCTGAGGCGCTGACGCTGGAGGAGCTTCGCCCCGCTCTGGAGATTGACGCCCGGCTCTCCTTTGAGGAGATCACCTTCGAACTGCTCGAAGCCCTGCAGAGGCTTGAGCCAACCGGCGAGGGCAACCCGCCTCCTCTGTTCGTGACCCCCGGGGTGGTGGTTCAGGAGCGCCGGACGGTCGGCTCAGAGGGCGCTCACCTCAAGCTGGTGCTCTCTCAGGGGCCGATCCAGATGGAAGCGATCGCGTTCCGGCGGGGCGATCTGCACGACACGCTCCCTGACCATGTGGATGTAGCCTACTATCTGGAGATCAACGAGTGGAACGGCCAGCAACGCCTGCAATTGAACATCCAGGACATCCGTCCCCCGGAGGCTGAATGAGCGATTCACCACATCCGCACAATCAGACAACGCTTATCACCGGTGGGGCGGGGTTCATCGGCAGCAACCTGACTGATGCCCTCCTGGAACGGGGTGAACGGGTCATCTGCCTGGACAACTTCTCCGATTACTACGATCCGGCCCGCAAACAGGCCAACGTCGCGCCCCACCTTGAGAACCCGAACTATACGCTGGTCAGGGGAGACCTGCGCGACCGCGATCTGATCATGCGCCTGTTCGAGGAGCACCGACCGACACGGGTCGCCCATCTGGCAGCGCTGGCCGGAGTGCGGGCCTCCATCGAGCAGGCGACGCTCTACGTTGAGGTTAACGTGCAGGGAACGATCCACCTGATGGACGCCGCTCGTCAGACGGGGGTGGAGAACTTCGTCATGGCCTCAACTTCCTCCATCTACGGGAAGACCGACCGGATACCCTTCCGGGAGGATCAGCCCACCGACAGGCCACTGGCTCCTTATCCGGCAACCAAGAAAGCCTGCGAGGTGATGGGGCACGCCTACCACAACATGTTCGGGCTGAACTTCACCGCCCTGCGCTTTTTCACCGTCTACGGGCCGCGCGTCCGCCCTGATATGATGGCCTACATTGTGATGGATCGTATCGTCCACGACCAGGAGATCACGCTTTATAATCAGGGCGATATGTACCGCGATTGGACATACGTAGACGATGTGATTCAGGGAATCGTCGCGGCGCTTGATACGCCCCTCGGCTACGAAGTGATCAACATTGGGCGGGGAGAGCCAATCCGCCTCGGTGACTTTGTGGCGATCATCGAGGAACTGGTCGGCAAGCCTGCCCGCCTCAACATGCAGCCCGCACCGCTCAGCGAGCCGCCCCTCACCTTTGCCTGTGTGGACAAGGCGAAGGCGCTGCTCGGTTATCAGCCTCACACCTCCATTCGTGAAGGGCTGGCGCGGACGTGGGCCTGGTATCAAACGCTCGGAACCGCTTCATCTGTCACAGGATAGTTGCCCCCTATGAACGCTCGCTCCTCCTTACCCGTTAAAGCCATCCTGCACATTGCCCTGATCGTGCTCCTCGCCGCCCTGACGCTCCTCCCGACCGACCGGAGCGCGGCACAGGAGGAAGCGGAAGCCGTCATTAATCCCCGCTTCGGGCTGGTGAACGCCTTTGAAGCGCCTCAGGCCGCCTATGAGGCGGGAACGGGCTGGGAGCTGATACGCTTCCGGTGGGACGAGCTACAACCGAACGGTCCCGGCGAGTGGAACACCAGCCCCGAAACCGAAGAGTGGCTTTCCAGCGCACGGGCCGCCGGACGTGAGGTGGTCGGGGTGCTGGTTGGCACACCGGCCTGGGCCACCGACGGCGAACCGGGCACGGGCGTGCCGCGCGGGCTCGATCTCCCGGCCAGCGACGCGGGCAACCTGTGGGCGGGTTTTGTGCGGCAGGTGGTCAGCTACTACGGGGCGCGGGGGATCAATCGCTGGGTGATCTGGGAGGACCCGGACATTCAGGCCGGGCTGCCGGGCTATCAGTGGGAGGGAGGCGTCAGGGACTATTATAGACTGGTCAAGGTGGCCTATGTGGCTGCCAGAGAGGCCAACCCCAGTGCGCTGATCCATCTGGGAGGAGTCAGCTACGCCGATCCGGGCTGGTTCCGGCAATTTCTGGACGTGGCCGTCAACGACCCGGAAGCGCCAGCCAATGATTTCTACTTCGACGTGGCGACGGTGCACGTCTTTAACTCGCCGGAGCAGGTCTACACCCTGACGGCCAACCACTATTTCCTGATGAGCCAGTGGGGCATACCGCTTAAGCCGGTCTGGATCAACGAGACGAACGCGCGGCCGGCGGTTGATCCGGCGGTCTATCCGGAGGAGACGGCCTTCGGCCAGCACCCGAATATCACGCTGGAGCAACAGGCGGCGTTTATCGTTCAGGCTTATGCGTTGGGGTTCGCAGCAGGCGCGGATCGGATCGCCGTGTATCGGACGGTAGATAACCTGCCGGAGGACGATCATCAGGCTTTCGGGCTTCTGCGGGCCGACGGGACGCCCCGCCCGGCCTATGAAGCCTATCGCCTCATCTCTCAGGAGGCCAATGGCTTTGTCTTCGCCCGACGTGTGGACGAGGAAGCTCACCCCCTGATTGACTACGTCCGCCTGACCTTCCCGACCAGAGTCACTCACATCGCGTGGGCACGCACCGAGCAGACGGCCACGCTGGTTATTCCGGCCCGCAGCGAGCAGGCCACGCTGGTTACGCTGGAGGGCGAGCGGTGGACGGTGGAGCCGGAAGGCGGGGTGTACCGGCTGGTGGTCGGCGGGGCGGACTGCAACGACCCGGTGGAAGGCTGCCTGATCGGGGGCGTTCCCTGGTTCCTGATCGAGGAGGGGCTGGAAGACCCGCTCAATGAAGTTCCGCCCTCGGTGCGCGTTGAGGCAGGCGGCACGCTGCCCACGCCTGATCCGGGCATCGCGATGACGGCGACCGCTCAGGCGGCCCCCAGCGCGACGCCGACTCCGCTCCCCACCGAGACGCCCGAACCTTCCCCCCTGCCGCCGACCGCGACGGCTACGCCGGAGCCGACCGGCGTCCCTGAGTCAGCAGAGACCACCGCTGAAGCCACACCGGCGGCGGTCGCAGAGGCGGTAGAAGAGCCGCCAGGCAGCAATCCAGAGGAGGGACAGCCCCTCTCGCCGGAGGAACTGGCCCGTGCCATCGAGCGCGAGGTGCGCCCGCGCGGTCTGCCCGCCCTGCTGCCCTACCTGCTGATGGGGCTGGGCACGCTGGTGCTCGTCGGGGGGACATGGTACTTCTTCAGCGGGCCGGGCCAGCCCGTCGAGGAGCGGGAAGAAGCCCCCGATGACGAACCCCGCGAGCACGGGCCTGAGCCTGAGAAGACCGCCACCGACTTACCGGATGAGGAAGAGGAAAGTTAGGAGGGCGGACTTGCCAGCAGGGCAATGATCTGCTCCACGATCCCCTCCAGCGCGAGGATGGACCGCTCTTTCTCATGCCGCCACTTGATCTCAACGCCGCCGTTCTGCAGGCTGCGCCTGCTGATAGTCAGGCGCAGCGGCAGACCGATCAGGTCGGCATCCGCGAACATCACACCGGGGCTGAGGCGGCGGTCGTCGTAAAGAACCTTTAACCCGGCGGCCCGGAGGTCTTCATAGAGCGTCTCCGCTGTGCGGGCGGCTTCTTCATCTTTCGCCAGTGCCACAAGGTGCAGATCAAACGGGGCCACCCCAGGCGGCCAGATGATGCCATACTGATCGTGATGAGTTTCAACGACCGCGGTCAGCAGACGATCCAGATAGACACCGTAGCGGCCCATCACCACCGGCTGCGGCCTGCCGTTTGCGTCCAGATAGGTCGCGCCCGCCGCCTCGCTGTGGCGCGTCCCCGGCCCGAGACAGTACCCTAGCTCAACCGCCCGCTCAATATGCAGACTTCCTCCGCAGTGAGGGCAGATCGCCCCTTCATAGGCCTCTGCAATATCAGCCAGCAGGCTGGCCGTGAAGTCGCGCTCGTAGTTAGCGTTGATGACGTGATACCCGGCCTCATTTGCGCCCGTGACGAAGTTCGACATCGCCAG
>DRKO01000464.1 GCA_011051745.1 Chloroflexota bacterium
GGCGTTTTCTCCGCTCCGCCTTTCCCCCTCTTGCTTGTCGGGACCGTACCATCAACCATTGGCAGGGCGGGGAATGAGAACGCTCTGTTGGAAACGCCCTGAATCATTCTTGACATCGCCCCCGAACTCTGCTAGACTGTGGCATGTCAGGTGAATAGCTAACGACGTTGAACCGGAGTAGTAGGCGTCAGAGCGGCGTTCAGAGAGCCGCCGGTTGGTGGGAAGGCGGTACGAGCGCGGGCGCTGAATGGACCGGGGAGTTGCCGGGGCGAACGATCAGAAGAGTCTGATCCAGTAGTCCCCGCCGGAGACGCCACCGTTACCAGGGCGCAGGATATACGGCGCGTTCGTCGCGCCCCGTATCCGGTAGAGTGAAGCTGGCCTTTTTCGCGCGTCACCGCGCGTTTTGTTTTTTCAGGGCTGGCTTAAGAAGGGTGGCACCGCGGGCTTTATGGCTCGTCCCTCAGGGGACGGGCCTTTTTGGTATCCGCGCCGCCCACGACGCTTGAACCGGAATCCGTATAGCAGAGGTGAATCAACAACCGATGAGCGAAGCAAAACCGAGGAAGAAAGGACGCATCTTAACAGGCGACCGACCGACCGGCAGGCTCCATCTGGGGCACTACGTCGGGACGCTTCAGAACCGGGTGAAGCTTCAGGACGAGTACGACCTCTTCCTGCTGGTCGCCGACTACCACAGCCTGACCACGCATCCCGGCAAAGAGGACGTGCTCGCCACCCGCCAGAACGCGCTGGAAGTCGTGCTGGATAACTACGCGGCGGGCATTGACCCGAACAGAGTCACCCACTACATGCAGTCCGACGTGCCGGAGACCGCCGAGCTGACGCTCCTTTTCTCCATGCTGGTGACCGTTCCGCGTCTCCAGCGCGTGCCCACGCTCAAAGACGTGATGCACAACCTGCACATCGAAGAGCCTTCCGCCGGGCTGCTGAATTACCCCGTTCTGCAGGCCGCCGACATCCTGATCGTGAAAGGGGAGCTGGTTCCCGTCGGCAAGGATCAGGCCAGCCACGTTGAAGTCACCCGTGAGATCGCGCGGCGCTTCAATCGCCGTTTCGGGGAGGTGTTCCCCATCCCAAAGGCCATGATCCCGGAGGACACCCCGACGCTGGTCGGCATTGACGGGCAGGCCAAGATGAGCAAGAGCCTGGGCAACGCCATCCTGCTCTCCGACGATCCGGAGACCGTGACGCAGAAGGTCATGAAGATGTACACCGACCCGAACCGCATCCACCCCACCGACCCCGGCACGGTCGAGGGCAACCCGCTTTTCATCTATCACGATCTCTTCAACCCTGACAGAGAACAGGTCGAGGAGTTCAAAGAGCGCTACCGCCAGGGGAAGATCGGAGATGTCGAATGCAAGCGCGTGCTGGCCGAGAAGCTGAACGAGTTCCTCGACCCGATACGCCGGCGTCGCCGCTATCTGGAGGAACGCCCCGATGATCTGATCGACATCCTGCGGGCGGGGGCGGCGCGGGCGCGGCCCATCGCGCAGGAGACGCTCGCGCAGGCGCGGGAGGCGATGGGCCTCACCAGCCTGTTGCACGAGCGCGTGATCGATCTCTATCGTAGCTCCTGAAAGGAGGAGGACGCTTTACGCCATCTGCACGCTCCACACATCGCCGGACATGATCAGGACGATGCGCAGGTCCTTATCGAAAAACGTCCGGGCCTGAAAAGGGAGCGTCCGATTACGGGGCCGCATTGCCCGCCTGGTCGGAACGCTCCCCCGAAAAATCACTCACAGGAGGAGTTGCACGATGGCACAACAGGATAAGACCCGCAAATACGTATTACCTGAGAGCGAACTGCCGCAGGTGTGGTACAACATCGCCGCCGACCTGCCGGAGCCGCCGCCGCCCGTTCTGCATCCCGGCACGGGCCAGCCGATCGGGCCGGATGATCTCGCCCCCCTGTTCCCGATGGCGCTCATCATGCAGGAGGTGAGCGCCGACCGCGAGATCGAGATTCCGGAGCCGGTCCGCGATGTATATCGCATGTACCGCCCCTCGCCCCTCATCCGTGCGCGCGGGCTGGAGAAGGCGCTGGACACCCCGGCCCGGATTTACTACAAGTACGAGGGGGTCAGTCCGGCGGGTTCCCACAAGCCGAACACCGCCATCGCTCAGGCCTTCTACAACAGGGAGGAGGGCGTCCGCAAGCTGGTGACCGAGACCGGCGCGGGCCAGTGGGGATCGGCGCTTGCGATGTCGTGCGCCTTCTTCGGCCTGGAGTGCCAGGTCTTTATGGTGCGCGTCAGCTACGAGCAGAAGCCCTACCGCAAGGCGCTGATGCAGACCTACGGCGCGGAGGTCATCCCCAGCCCCAGCACCCGCACGAACGCCGGGCGCGGCATTCTGGAGCAGAACCCCGACTCGCTCGGCTCGCTGGGCATCGCCATCTCCGAGGCGGTGGAAATCGCCGCCACCGAGGAGGGAACCAAGTACAGCCTGGGCAGCGTCCTGAATCACGTCCTGTTGCACCAGACCGTGATCGGGGAGGAGGCGCTCCGCCAGTTTGAGATGGCCGACGACTACCCCGACGTTGTGATCGGATGCGCGGGGGGCGGCTCGAACTTCGCCGGGCTGACGTTCCCCTTCGTCGGGCGCAAACTGCGCGGTGAGGCCGATGTGCGCGTCGTCGCCGTCGAGCCTGCCGCCTGCCCGACCATGACGCGCGGCCCCTACGCCTACGACTTCGGCGACACCGCCCACCTGACGCCGCTCGTCAAGATGCACACCCTCGGCAGCAGCTTTGTGCCGCCCGGCATCCACGCCGGAGGACTGCGCTATCACGGCATGGCCCCTCTCGTCAGCCACCTGCTCCGGCTGGGCGTCATCGAGGCTGTCGCCACCCCGCAGCTTGAGACCTTTAAGGCCGGGGTGACGTTCGCCCGCGCCGAGGGGATCGTCCCCGCGCCGGAGAGCAACCACGCCGTCGCCGTCGCCATCCGCGAGGCCCTGCGTTGCAAAGAAGAGGGCCGCAGTGAGACCATCCTCTTCAACCTGAGCGGGCACGGGCACTTCGATATGCAGGCCTATCTGGACTACTTCGACGGCAGGTTGCAGGACTACGAATATCCAGAGGAGGAGATCGCGATGGCGCTGGCCGGATTGCCGGTCGTCAACGTCGCCACCGATTGAGGCTCCTTCTTACTTCCCCTCGACTCCCGCTCCGGCAGCTCTCCCGAAAAACTCGCCGGGGCGGGGGTCTCCTCCCCCCGAAAAGCAGGACGCCGGTCACGTTTGACCGGCGTCTGCTCTGTGAGTGTTGAAGCTGAAGCAAGCCCGGACGGTTCTTCTCCCCTTTCAGCTCCCCAGGAACACGTAGGCGATGGCGATCAGGCTGAAGACCAGCAGCATCAGGAATGCAAACCCCGCGATCAACCCACGCTCCTCGATGCGATTTACGGAACCATTATTAGCCATGTATCCCTCCTGCTACGTACCATCCCAGCGCCCTCTTGCCTTCTTCTTCTAGCATAGACGAATCGGCACACGGGTTCAATACTTACCGTGTTACAAACCCGTAAATTTCGTTCTGACCGCCGGGGCGGAGGGGACACGGCTTCCCGATCAGTTACACACCGAGAATATCTGCAACGGAGCCGGGTTCAGCACATACCAGACGCCATCTTCCTCGTCGAACTCCATACCCACGTTCAGGCGGCAGGTGCGGGTGTCCGTGTCTCCATTGGCGTAGTGCAGCCGGATGTCAAACTCGGCGTCTGCCGTCGCGGTCCCGGAACTGATGGTGAACTCGGTCCGGTCTTCGACGAGGTCAATATCCTCAACCAGCCCGCCCAGATTCTGCTGGGTGATGTCCGGGTCCTGATAGCGCTCCAGCAGCCGGAGCTTCTGCTGGCGATCCGACACCTGCTCGGCGATCATATCCCGCAGGTAGTTCTCCCACGTCCCTTCGGGGGTATCCTGCGCCGCGCTGATCGCCTCGCCGCCGACATCCTCGGCGGGGAGCGGCGTGGGAATCGGGTTCAGCGGCTCTTCTTCCTCGCCCTGCCGGGGGATAACTTCCTCCCCGCCCCCGCCGCCGGGCAGCGCGTTACAGGCGCTCACGGCCAGCGCCAGGACAAGCGCCAGACCGATCAGTCCCAGCAGCCGAATCCGCCGCTGGCGGTGAACGATTCGGTTTATAAGGTTCATATCTCCCCATCCTCACTGTATAATACGTTCTGAGATACCGATTAGTTCCGCCTTTGGAACCGTTTGTAATTGTTTCTTTAACCAGCATAGCATTTTCTTCGCCTTTGTAAATCGTACTCCAGTCCCACAACCCCCTCCCCCTCCGCCTGCTACCACACGGCCTTCAGGCCGCCATTCGCCCCCCGACCGTTGCCACCCGCCTGCCAACATGCTACAATCGCGCCTCGATGCACGACCTTGGCATAGTGATCGTCAACTGGAACACCCGCGACTATCTTCATCGCTGCCTGAAAACCGTCTTCGCCAGCGCGGGGGATTTCTCCTGCCGCGTAATCGTCGTGGATAATGGCTCCTCCGACGGCAGCGCGGAGATGGTCGCCCGTGAGTTCCCGCAGGTGACGCTGATCAGCGGGCACGGCAACGTGGGCTATCCCGCCGGAAACAACCTCGGCCTGCGTGCGCTGGGCTACGCCGACCGGGCGGAGGACATCGCTCCCGACGCGCCCCGCTATGCCCTTCTGCTCAATCCCGACACCGAGCTTCCGCCCGATGCGCTGGCGAGGATGATCGCCTTCATGGACGCCCACCCGGAGGTCGGCGCAGCCGGGCCGAAGCTCGTCCTGCCTGACGGCTCGCTCGATCTGGCCTGCCGCCGCAGCGAGCCGACCATCGAGGTGGCTTTCTGGCGGCTGATCGGGTTCTCGCGCCTGTTCCCGCGCAGCAGGCTTTTCGCCCGCTATAATCTGACCTTCCTCGACGAGAACGAGACCGCCGAGGTTGACTCGGTGGTTGGCGCGTTTATGATGGTGCGCCGCGAGGCGATTGCCGACGTGGGACTGCTGGATGAGGCTTTCTTCATGTACGGGGAAGACCTCGACTGGTCCAAGCGGATCAAAGAGGCTGGCTGGAAGATCGTCTACTACCCGGAGGTACAGGTGCGGCACGTCAAACGGGCTGCCAGCCGCCAGAGCAGGCGCGCGCAGTTCGAGTTCGTGCGGGCCTTCCTGATCTTCTATAACAAGCATTACCGGGCACAGACCGGCTGGCTGGCGCATCTGGCCGTGCTGCTTGGCCTCGCGTTGTGGGGCGGCCCCCGCCTGTGGCCTGAAGTGTTCACCCCTTCTTCACTTCGTGAGTAACGGGAGGTGAAGTCATGACCCAGGCTCGCATCCGTGCGCTTTACATCGTCTCCAAGATCGCGCTTGACGCGCTGATGACCGCCGCCGCGTTCATTCTGGCGTATCAATTCCGCCGTCTGATCCCCTTCCCCGACCCGCTGGCCGGGGTGGCCGGATTTGTCTCATACCTGCCCATGCTCGTTGTGCAGGTCTTCAGCGTGATCGGCGTCTTCTACTTCAACAAGCTGTATCACGTCGTCCGCGCCACCTCCCGCGTGGACGAGCTATACGCCATCTTCGGGGCGGTCAGCATCGGCACGATGATGGCCGTCGCCATCTCGACCCTGACGTTCAAAAACAGCATCTTCGAGTTTGACTTCCCCCGCGCGATGATCCTCTACGCCTGGATGCTCAGCATCCTGCTGATCGCGCTGGGCCGTGAGGTCCACCGCCGGGTGTGGCATCATCTGCGTATGCGGGGCATTGGCCGTGACCGCGTGCTCGTCGTCGGCTCCGGGGAGGCGGCCCGCGCCATTGTCCAGAAGATACAGTGGTCGCCCTATCTGGGGTACGATCTGGTGGGGGTTGTGAACGGCAGCGAGCAGGAGCAGGAGATCGCCGGTGCGCCCATTCTGGGGAGCGTCTCCGAACTGCCCGATATCATAGACAGGCACGAGGTGCAGGAGGTGATCCTCGCCCTGCCGGAGGGCAGCAGCCGCCACGACATCATCCGGCTGGTTAGTCTGTGCCAGCGCGGCAGCGTCGCGATTAAAATCTTCCCCGACCTCTTCGAGCTGATCACGACCGGCGTCTCAATTGACGATCTGGGCGGCATCCCCCTGCTCAACGTGCGTGATATTCAGTTGCGCGGCTGGAAGCTCAGCCTCAAGCGGGCGATGGACATCATAGGAGCCGGGATCGGTTTGGTGCTTCTCTCCCCCCTGATGATGCTCTTCGCCTTCCTCATCAAGCTTGAATCGCCCGGCCCGGTCTTTTACTGTCAGGAGCGCATGGGGCTGGACGGTCGGCCCTTCCAGATGATCAAGTTCCGCTCGATGCGTCAGGACGCCGAGAAAAACGGCCCCGGCTGGACGACCCCCAACGACCCCCGCCGTACCAGGCTGGGGGCCTGGCTGCGCTCCAAGAATATTGACGAGCTTCCCCAGTTGATCAACGTCCTGCTGGGCGATATGAGTCTCGTCGGGCCGCGCCCGGAACGCCCCGTGTACGTTCAGAGGTTCCGGCAGGCCATCCCCCGCTACATGGAGCGTCACCGCGAGAAGGCGGGCATCACCGGCTGGGCACAGATCAACGGCCTGCGGGGGGACACCTCTATCGCCGAGCGCACCAAATACGACCTCTGGTACGTCGAGAACTGGTCCCTGTGGCTGGACATCAAGATCATCGTCCGCACCATCCTGATGACCCTCTTCGGCTCCTCACACAACGCCTACTGAGCCGTCTCTACTCGCCGACCGTCTCACCATCGGGCCATCGCAGCAGATGGTGCAGCACATAGTGCCGCAGACGCTTGAACCAGCGCGGCGTGAAGTGGCGGGCGAAGCTCTCGGCGGCCTGCTCCGCCGTGACCTCCTCCCCGAAGCGTTCGCGCAGATAAAAGAGATGCTCCACCACCCACAGGTACAGGTCGGCCTCCGTCCGTCCGGGGAAATCCTCCAGAATACCGGTCGCGCGGATCGCCTCGACGGTCGGCAGGTAGACGTGCCGGAACCAGTGTTCCGCCGCCTCCTCAAAACTGACCTCGCGTGATTGCTCCAGCGCCAGAAAGTAGCGATGCACGGCGATGTGCTCCAGCAACAACTGGTAGCCCCCCGCGATGGTCAACCGGATGCCGGTCGCCTCTTCCAGCCGGTTCAGGCCCGTTCGCGTCAGGAAACGCGCCTCCTCGCTGAGTTGATCCAGCTTTCCGGCGTCCACGTCGGGCGGCAGGGGAACGTCCGTCGGCCACTCGTGTACCTCGGCGTCAATGAACTCACGGCCCAGCTCCCGCGCCACGCTGATCCGGTGGTTGCCGTCCACCACGAAGTACACTTCCCCCACCTTGTACAGTTTGACCGGCGGAAGGTTGATGTCTTTGTAATAAGCCTTGCCCACCCGTCGCCAGCGATAGGCGGTGAAATCCTGCCTGGGCAGGAAGGCGCGGTCGAAGTCCCGGTAGCGATCCACGCTCCCCACGATCCGATCGATCGGCACGGTCTGTATTCCCCGGTAGATCGGCCTCCCGATCTCCAGTTTCTCTTTTACTTCCTGAAAGGCCAGCAACTCGTTTGAGCGGCCCTGTAGCCTTGCCCATAGCTCACGCAGCGAGGCTTTGCTGCGTGCGCGGCTGTAGGCCTGTTCGGCCAGCGTCGCGGCGCTGTTCTCATCCATTACCATCCCACTCTATCAACCGTTTTGGATAAACGTTTACCACTCTCGTCTCATGATACAGGCTGCTCACGGTGGCGTTATTCCGGTAAACGTGTTTGTGACCGTGCAGCAGGTATCGAGGTTTAAAGTACCGCATGAATGTTAAGAAACTCTTAAATCCCCGGTGCGTCAGGTCGCTGCCGTCGTGAATGCCGAACGGCGGCGAATGGGTGACGAGAATATCAAGGTAGCGGCCATACCGCAGGCGGTTGAGCAGCAGGGCCGGGATCAGCTTGAGGATACGCCACCGCATCTCTCCCTCTGTGTACTGGTTGGCCGCTTGCGGTCGGTAGCGCATCGAGCCGCCCAGACCGGCCAGAATCAGCCCCTTGACGACGACGCTCCGCCCCTCCAGCGAGATGCAGCCTTCCGGTGCGTGGACGATCCGCCCGTCGGCCGTGTACTGGGTTTTGTCGTGGTTGCCGAAGACGTACACCACCGGGACCGGCAGCAGCGTTGCGACGTACTCCAGATAGTAGTAGGGCAGGTCGCCGCAGCCGATCACCAGGTCCACATCGCCGTACAGATTCCGCACGCGGGCCGAATAGATCGCCTCGACGACCCGGTCACTCAGCGCCAGAATTTTCATCGCCACCGCCAGCGCCCATCACGAAGCCCCCGCCACCCCCTAATCGCCAGTCCCTCCCAGCGACTCCAGCAACGCGCGGGCCGCCTCCGCGTCCGGCCCGTAGCGACGCACCTCCAGAAAAGCCCGCAGGTCTTCAATCGCCTCTGCCCGTTCTCCGTCCCGCTCATAGAGCACTGCCCGCCAGTACAGCGCCGGGACGTATCCCCCCTCGGCCAGACTGTTCATCCGAATGAAGGCCAGCGTGTCGTTCCCCCGCCGCATCTCGATCAACCCGTAGCCCATCAGCAGCCCGTCCACACTGCCAAAGCGGAACACCTGCTCGGCCAGATAGCTGAACGCCGCCTGTGGGTCGCTGATCGCCATTAGATCGGCGGCGGCGGCCATCGCCTCGAACGCCTCGTTGAGCCCCGCCACGCCAGAGTCCGCGCCCAGCTCACCGGCCCGTTGCAGGCTGGCGATTGCTTCCTCCGTGCGGCCCAGTTCGGCCAGCGCCCGCCCCCGCCAGTGATAGGCCGTGTAGTCCAGATCGTCCAGCGTCACCGCCGCCTCGAAATCATCCAGTGCCGCCTCCGCCTCGCCGAGCGAGAGATACGCCAGCCCGCGCGTCAGGTACAGCCTGCCCGCCTCCGGGTAGAACGTCAGTCCGGCGCTCGCGATCTGGATCGCCGTCTCATACTGTCGCTGGCCGGACGCGGCGGCGGCGACGTTCAGCCAGGCGTACTCGCGGTACGGGTCGAGTGCCTGCGCCGCCTCCAGATCGGCGACCGCCTCCTCCGCGTGGCCCAGACGGGCGTGCGCCATCGCCCGCGCGACCAGCAGACCGGGGTCATCCGGCCTCAGCGCGATCATCCGGTCGTAAACGCCGACCAGCTCCCCGTACTCCCCCTGTTGCTCCAGCAACAGGCTGAACTGGCGCAACGCCTCTTCGTTGTCCGGCTCCAGCGTGGCGGCGGCCCGCAACGCCTCCAGCGCCGTTTCCACGTCGCCCTCTCGCTGAGCGAGCGCCGCCTGCCCCAGCAGGGGAGCGGCACGCTGTGGATACAGGGTCGCCAGTTGCTCGTATGCCTCCCACGCCCCCTCGAGCTCGGCAGCTGCCGCCAGCGCCTCCGGCGTCCCGATCAGTTCCTCCAGACCGGGGCCGGGCGTTGGGCTGGGCGTTGGCGTCTCGCTCGGAAGCGGCGTCGGCGTGAACGTCGGGGACGGGATCGGTGTCGGTGTCTCCGTCGCCTGCGCCGCCGGTTCGCTGGCCGTCGGGCCGGGCGTCCCGCCCCCTCCGCAGGCCGCCAGCAGGAAGCCGCACAGCACGATCACCCCTCCGATCAGCACGCCCATAAGGCGGCTTTTCTCCCTTCGTTTTGCCATACCGCCCTCGACCATCGTCACACGCCTTTCTCCCGCAGCAGCGCGATCACCTCATCCGGCGTGTAAGCCACCCGCAGGAGCGATCTGTCCTCTTCGCGGATGTAGGTTCCGTCCCCGTACACGCACTCCATGATCCCCGTCCACCATTCCCCCAGCAGGATAAACGGCTTGCGCCTGATCTCGCCCACCTGAAGCAGACTCCACGTCAGGAAAACCTCGCTCAGCGTGCCGATGCCGCCCGGCAGTGCGATGGCGGCATCCCCGCGCGAGACGAGGTGGAGCAGCCGCTCGTGCAGCGTGTCGTAGCGGATGATCTCATCGTTGTAGGGGTTCGGCCCGGTCCGGTATCCGGCCTCTTCGAACAGCGCCACCGTCACCCCGATAACATGTCCCCCCGCCGCCTTCGCCCCTTTGCTGGCTGCCTCCATCGTGCCGTCGTACCCGCCGGTCATGATGGCGTATCCCGCCCGCGCCAGCGCCTCACCGAGCGCGTAAGCCTGCCGGTAGTCGGGGGAATCCGGCTCCGGTCTGGATGAGCCAAATACGCTGACAACACGGCTTTTCGTCATCTACCCGCTCCTCTGTGGGATTGTGAGTCTGTGTCGTGCCCCGCGTAACGTTACCCCAGAAACGCGGATTCCAAAAGGGCGGCGGCGGGGCCACCTCCCGGCAAAAACGCCCCTGCGCGGGGCGTTTTTGCACAGATCGGGTGATCCCTTTGTTCAGTTGGACACGTTGATCCGGATCGAGCACTCTCCTGTGTTGCCATCGTCGTCGTACACGGTGGCCGAGATGACGTGCAGCCCGTTTGAAAGACCGGTCGTGTCGAACGGATGGGAGCAGTCGTCGGTCCCTCCCAGACAGTACTTGTAGTGGAACTCGGTGCGGACGGGGGCGCTGTCCACGTAAAACTCAACCCGGTTGATCGTGCTGTCTCCGTCGGGGTCGCTGACCAGCGCCTCGACGATGATCCCTCCGCTGACCACTTCCCCGCTTGAGACGCCCGCCAGGCTGCATCGCGGCGAGTGGCAGAGGGCGCTTGCCGCGTCCGCATCAAGTGCCACAACGATGTTGCAGAAGACGATCTGAAGCTGATCGCCCAGCAGCACAACGGCGGCGATCACAACAACGGCTACCAGGACGAGGATCAGCGCATATTCGACCAGCCCCTGCCCGCCTGCTGGCGCAATCCGTACCCCCCTTTCAAGCATAAGACCTTCTCCATGATGATAAATCCACCTCGAATGAATGAGCGGAATCAGGAGGCCCGCCTCGTCGGAGGCGGCCACAAACGGACGACCCGGAGCCGACTCGCCACAGGTTCCGGTTGCCCGACGAAAAGGTGTTTTCCTGATGACCTTGTAGATCGGCGAAGGCTGTTTCTGCCCGTCTGAAAGCCCTGATGTGCCTTTGTTATCTCCCATCATAGGCTTTGCGCTTCTCCCGTGTAAAGGATTCCTTCACGTTTTTTAGGAAATATTCATGAATTAGGCCCGCTACGGCGCGGGATCACGCAGAAATCCCCTTGTCGGGGCGTTCGGGGAGCGCTAGAATAGAACGCACGTTCCAGATCATGATGGGAGGCAGGATGCCGCAGGAAATACACATCCCACCGCGCAGGAAGCCGGAGGACGATAACGGATACTTCGAGGTTCTCTCGCAGGCTGTCTTTCAGGCGGGTTTTAGCTGGGAGGTTGTGCGCAACAGGTGGCCGGAGTTCCGCCGGGCCTTCGACGGCTTCGACATTGAAACTGTTGCCCGTTACGACGTTCGCGATGTGGATCGCCTGCTGGCCGATCCGGGGATCGTCCGCAACGGGCGCAAGATCGAAGCGGTGATCGAGAATGCCCGCACCATGCGCCGGATCATCGCCGATTACGGTTCGTTTGAAGCCTATCTGCGCTCACTGGACGATCTGCCGTATCACGAGCGCAGCCGGACGCTTGCCCGGCGGTTCAAATGGCTGGGGCGGACAGGCGTTTTCTTTTTTCTGTGGTGCGTGGATGAGGAAGTCCCCGCCTGGGAAGACCGCTGACGCGGGCAGGCCGCCCGCCTCCGTGAAGCTTGCCCGCAAACCAAACCTCCCCTCCCGCCGACCCGTAGGGGCGAGGCATGCCTCGCCCACCCGCCCTCGGCGAACCGCTCTATGCCATACGCCATACGCTATCCGCCATATGCCATATGCCATCCGCCATCTGCTGTTGATCAGATGATCAATTGACACCCGCTCATCTCATGCTATACTGTTGAATAGAACGTTAGTTCTAGTATGGAGTTTTGCGTCAGCGAAACTCCGAATCATCCGGCAGAGCCGGATGATCAACATCTTCGCAGGGGCGGGCCTCGCCAGCCC
>DRKO01000465.1 GCA_011051745.1 Chloroflexota bacterium
GGGGATCAGGAAGGGGCCGGAGAGGAAAGAAAGGGGACGTAAATAAAAGAAAATGGGCCCGGCAGGATTCGAACCTGCGACCGACCGGTTATGCGTCTCACTACAGCTTTCGCTGCCCCTTTCGGGTTTGTGAGCTGGACTATCCCTTCACCCCTCTATGGGCAGGAGGGGGCCTGCCGTCTAGTCTCTACACCTTCCTCTTTTGTGGAAAAGAGGCTTGGCTCGGGATTACCCTATTTATGTCCGGCATAAGCGGCATAAACGTAGGCTTCCCCGAATTTGACAGGTGACCACCGGGGGATTGCTCCCCCGGCTGCCCACGACAGGAAGCCATATCAACTCGACTTAGGCTCCCTGCGCCGAGCCGGCTGCTCTAACCGCTGAGCTACGGGCCCTTAAAAGTAAGCTCTTGCGATAGGCCTACTTCAGAGCGGGCAACGGGACTCGAACCCGTAACAACAGCTTGGAAGGCTGATGTGTTACCGTTACACCATGCCCGCGTTCTGCCTGCATTTTACCCTTAAACCGATCGGGCTTCAAGCTCTCGAAAGGGTCTCTCAGGCCGTGGAAGCATAGAAGCCACCCCACCCTTGCGGGCCTGCGGTGGCTTCTATCAGGCGGAGGGGGTGGGATTCGAACCCACGGTGACCGTAACGGCCACAACGGTTTTCGAGACCGCCCCAATCGTCCACTCTGGCACCCCTCCAGATAACTGGCAGATGGGGAGACGTTCGTGCGATCAATCGCCTCGGGCCCGTAGCTGCTCAAAGAAGGCCCTGAGTTGCTCCTGAGCTTCTTCGGCCAGCACACCCCGGATAACCTCGACGCGGTGGTTAAGGCGCTCGTGCTGGAGCACGTTGAGCACCGAGCCTCCCGCCCCGGCTTTGAGGTCATCGGCAGCCCAGACGAGGCGCGGTAGCCGGGCCTGGACCATCGCCCCCGCGCACATGACACATGGCTCCAGTGTGCAGTAGAGCGTCACGCCGATTAAGCGCCATCCCCCCAGCGTCCGCGCCGCTTCCCGCAGCGCAAGCATCTCGGCGTGGGCGGTGGGATCGCGGTCATGCTCCTTGCGATTGTAGCCACGCCCGACGATTCGCCCTTCCCGGACAGCAACAGCCCCGACCGGTACATCGCCCTGCGCCGCAGCTTTGGCTGCCTCGCGCAGAGCCTCACGCATCCAGGGGATGTGCTCATCCATCAGGCGAGATTATAGCAGGGCGACTCCGGGCGGTCAACGAAAAAGCCCGGCGCGAACCGGGCACATGGCTCCACCGGCTGGACTCGAACCAGCAACCCTCCGGTTAACAGCCGGATGCTCTGCCATTGAGCTACGGTGGAACGTCGAGCGAAATTATAACGTGGCTGTCATAGAGCGTCAACCTGCGGAAGGGTCCGCGTCACGCTCCGGAGCGGCCCTGCTCCGTCCCATATCGAGCAAATGATGACGGTCGTTCAGGCTGGTCAGGATAGCTCCATCGTCGTAGAGGTACAGTTCCGAGAGGGAAGCCGTGTCGAGGCGGAACTTCCAGCGTGCCAGAGGGGGGAACTCCAGCGCCGTGCAGAGCAGCACCTGCAACAGGCCCCCATGCGCGACAAGCACGACGGTCTGCCTCCGATGCGTCTTCCGAAGCGCCGCCAGCATCTCATCCACCCGTTGGACCACCTGGCCGAGGGGTTCTCCCCCCGGTGGAGGGCTGTCTGGCGAAGCCACCCATGCGGCGAGGGCCTCTGGATACATCCGGCTGATCTCGTCATACGTCAGCCCCTCCCACACGCCAAAGCACATCTCGCGCAGTCTGGGGTCGGGCTGCAAAGGGCAGGTATGCCGTCCGGCGATATATTGAGCTGTTTCCCATGCCCGTCTGAGGTCGCTGGCATAGATAGCGTCAATCTCCTCGCCCGCCAGCCTGCGGGCCAGCGCGTGAGCCTGTCGCCTGCCCGTCTCGTTGAGGGGAACATCCGTCTGGCCCTGATAGCGTCGCTCTATGTTCCAGTCCGTCAGGCCGTGTCGCGCCAGCAGCAGCCGGATGGAGGAGTTGGGGCGGTCAGGCAAGGCAGAGAAGCTCCTTTCATAGCGCGGGACCCGCTCAACGTCCTTCAGGGAGTAACGTCCTCCTCGCCCTCTTCCGGGCTCTCCATCATCTGGTAGAACACCGCCTCCTCAACCGGCTTCCCGCCCCGTAGATGCTCCTTCACAATGCGCTCCAGCAGGGCATCGTCCACGTGATGATACCAGACGCCATCCGGGTAGACGACGAGCAGCGGGCCTCCGTAGCACACACCCAGGCAGGGCGTAAGGCTACGCTTGACTCGCCGGGGGTTGGCATAATCCCCCAGATCGCCCAGCAAACGCGCAAGCCGGGCGTAAAGGTGCTTCGCCTTGCCCTCCGGGTCACAGAACTCACCCGTGCAGATGAACACATGCCGGGCATAAGGTTCCTGATGAGGTGGTCTTTCCGTCATCGCTCCACTCCCTTATTGATGCTTCGTTGCCGGATGCGTCGGCCTGAAAGTCTCCACCGACGGCGTGCACGAAATAATATCCCATTTTGCGCCGCCGGGCATCGGTTGACAGAGACACCCCCGACTCTTTATACTGCCTGAGTGGTAGACGGGGGTGTTGAGAAGGTGCATTGCTATGGAGTCCCTTTCACGTGAGTGGCTCGACTACCAGGCCGACCGCATAGAAGCCCTGCTGGCTGCTCACCGTCTGGAAGCGCTGGTAACCGGCGTTCAGGTCTCGCCCCGCTGGGTGCGCTTCGTTCTGGAGCTGGGGCTGGGAACCCGGATCAGCAGCATTCAGAATCTGGTTGAGGAACTGGCGCTTGCGCTGGAGGCTCCGGGAGTCCGTCTCACCCGTGGCAGGGGCGTGCTGGCGATCGAAGTCCCCCTCCCGGACCCCCGACCGGTCCGCCTGCTAGCCCTTCTGGAGGAAATTCCCGTCCTGCCGCCGGTAACGGCTGTGCTGGGCCTCAGCACAGAAGGCGACGTGTTCACGTTGCCCCTGATGGCCCCCGAAGTAACCCACGTCCTGATTGCCGGGGCGACGGGTTGCGGAAAAACCGAGCTACTCCGCAGCCTGATCCTCTCCCTGGCCCTGTACAACCGGCAGGCTCATCTTCAGATCGCCCTGATTGACCCCAAGCGGCGGGGCTTCACCCCTCTGGGCGGGCTGCCCCACCTGATAGCGCCTGTTGTGACGACGCCGGAGGAAGCAAGAGACCTGCTGGAGTACATCGTCGAGGAGATGGAGCGACGTGACCGGGAGAACGCTCCCGCCACGCCACGCATTATCATTGCGATAGATGAGGTCAGCGATCTGCTCATTACGGGGGGCAAGGAAGTGGAACAGGCGCTGATCCGGCTGGCCCAGCGCGGACGGGAGGCGGGCTTCCACCTGCTGTGCAGCACTCAGCGCCCCTCAGCGGGGGCAGTTCCCGGCGCTCTCAAGGCCAACCTCCCCGCCCGGCTGGTGGGTAAAGTCGCCAGCGGACAGGAAGCGCTGACAGCCGCCGGGCTGCCGGGCTCAAACGCAGAGCAACTTCGGGGCAGCGGGGACTTTGTAGCCATAATAGGCGGGCAATTCACGCGTTTTCAGGCGGCCTACACAGGCCCGACCGATATCCGCCACATTCTGACCGGACTGGCAGTATCAACGCCATCCTGGCCCCCGGAGGATAAAAGTCATTCACTGGCCCTTGACCCGGACGAGGAAAGCCTCTACCTCCCTTATGACGATCGCGGCGGGATGAGCGACGGCGACTAGGTGACTGCGCGGCGGGCCGGAGTATCCGCTCATGGCCCGACTGTACAGAAGGAGCGGAAGATCGGTGAGCGGACGCTGGATCGTGGCAGGCGGGGTGCTGGCATTCGCAGTTACGCTAGCCATTGTGCTGGGTAACCGGCTCATCGGGGATGCGGCGGCGATCGCACTTGGCGTTTCCGTTGGCGTGATCGTGGGCGTTCCGGTAGGTGTTTTTGCGGCGTTGTTCGTGTTGCGTTCATCTGCCGCGCAGCCGTTCTTTCCTCCACAGAGAACCGAGCACCTGGAGGAGTCACACCTGATCAGCCGGAGTGGACCTCCTCGGCAGCAGGCCACCCCTGAGACCTTCGCCCCAAAACCAGCCCCGCGACGGGAGTTTATGGCGGTCGGAGGGGCAACCCTGGATACCGACGATGACACCTCCGGCTGAAGGCTCCCTCTCTGCGCGTGTCAGACATCGCCATACTGCCTTGCTGATTGCTCTGGCGGGCGGGGTGCTTCTTCTCCTCCTGCTTGCCGTCTGGGGACTGTCCACC
>DRKO01000466.1 GCA_011051745.1 Chloroflexota bacterium
GGCCTTCCGGCGGGTTCATGAGAGGCATCCGGCCGCCCATCTGGTGCTGGTCGGGGATTTTCGCCTCCAGCCGGAGGTTCCCGCCCTCGTTGAGCGGCTCGGCCTCAGCGCTTCGGTTCACTTCGTCGGCGAGGTGGCTCACGAAGACCTGTCCCCTTACTATCGTCTGGCGGACGTGTACGTCCACAGTTCGATCTACGAAGGGCTGGGCAAGGTGTTGATCGAGGCCGCGGCCTGTGGCCTGCCGGTCGTCAGCACACGCACCGCCGGGGCACAGGAGATCGTGCGGGACGGCGAAACCGGTCTGCTGTGCAACGTCGGGGACCCGGCGGACATGGCGGAGAAGATCGTCGCCCTGCTGGACGATCCGCCCCGCGCGGAGGCGATGGGGGCCGCCGGTCGGGCCTTCGTGCTGGAGAAATTCGACCATGCCCGCAACCTCGATGCGGTTGTGAGGACGTGGCAGCGCACCGCCGCGCTGGGGGGCAAAGCCTGATGCGCGTCCTGATGCTCACCCGCCGGGTGGATAAAGACGACTGGCTGGCCGGTTTCGCCCACACGTGGATCGAGCGGCTGGCCTGCCACGAGCGCGTGGAGCGGCTCGACGTGATCTGTCTGGAGATGGGCCGCCACGATCTGCCATCCAGCGTACACGTCGCCTCGATGGGCAAGGAACGCGGATACGGCCGCCTCCGCGAGCTATGGGAGTTCCAGAAGGCCATCGCCCCTGTGATCCGGCAGGCCGATGTGCTCTTCGGGCACATGATCCCGCGCTACACGCTGGCCGCCGCGCCCTGGGCACTGACTCACCGTGTGCCGGTCGTGCAGTGGTACACTCACCGCCAGGTGACGCTCGAGCTGCGGCTCGTGCATGCCCTCGCCGCGCGGGTGGTGACCGCCTCGCCGGAGAGTTTCCGCCTCAGGAGCGAGAAGCTCACCGTTCTGGGGCACGGGATCGACACGGAGCGCTTCCGGCCACCCGCCCACCCTTCAGAGGAGCGGCTCGTGCTGGCCGTCGGGCGGCTCTCCCCGATCAAGCACTACGAGACGCTGATCGAGGCCACCGCGCGGCTGGTGGCTCGCCCCGGCTATCAGGACGTGCGGATTGCCATCGCGGGCGGCACAACGCCACAGCACGGCGAGGCCTACGGCGAGCACCTCCGTGCTCTGGCCCGTGAGCGGGGGGTGAGCGATCACGTCGTCTTTCTGGGGCCGGTTCCGCATCGGGAGATGCACACGCTCTACCGGCAGGCCGCCGTCAGCGTCAACCTCTGCCCGACGGGGGGCGCGGATAAGGCCGTGCTGGAGAGCATGGCCTGCGGCCTGCCGGTCGTGGTGCGCAACCGCACGTTTTTACCGTTGCTGGGCGACGAAGCGGAGCGGCTCTGGCTGCCGGAACTCGACCCCGATCTGCTCGCCGACCGGCTGGCCGATCTGCTGCTCTGGCCTGTGGAACGGCGGCAGGCCCTCGGCGGGCGGCTGCGCGAGCGTGTCCGCGCCGACTACGACCTTGACGGCCTGATCGGGCGGCTGGTGACGGTGTTTGAGGAAGTGATAGCCGGGCGCTGAGAAAAGGCAGGGAGTTCATTCATGACAGAGAACACAGCCGACACCTCCGAAACCCTCGATCTGCGGAAACCCCTGCTGGAGATTCGGCTCTCGCGCGGGCTGGTCTTCAGCGTCATGGCGCTTGTGCTGATCCTGCTGGCCCTCGAGGGGCTGGCGCGGGGGTTGATCTTTCTCAAGCGCAGGCTGATCGATCCGCAGATCATCACTCAGTGCGACAACCCCTACTCCGATCTGTGCCCCTATGCCCGCGAGTGGGATAACGAGATGGGCCGCGCCCAGCGCTACGATGTGCTCTTCGGCACGTCGTGGACGCCCGGCTTTCGTGGCGAGTGGATCACGATCAACAGCCTGGGGTTTCGGGGGGAGGAGATCGCCCCGCAGAAGCCCGCCGGGACGGTGCGCCTGATCATGGTGGGCGGCTCAGCGGTCGCAGGCGCGGGCGTACATGACGATGAGAGCATCCCGGCCTATCTGGAAGCCCTGCTACAGGAGGAGATGGGCTGCCCCGCCGAAGTCATCAACGCGGGGACTCCCGGCTACACCTCCACTCAGGAGCTGGTTCTGTTCCAGTTCAGGCTCCTGCCCCTCGATCCGGACATCGTGATCGTCTTCGACGGGCGCAACGACGTTTACTTCGCCACTTCCCCTCGCTGGGACCCGCTCTACTCGCCGCCTCTGCAACATGCCAACGCCATCCTGCACGGGGAGAACCGCGCTCCGCTGCCGGAGCGTGTCTGGAACTGGCTCACGGCCCACAGCGTGCTGGCGAGCACGCTCAATCAGATCGTGATCCGCCTCAGAGGCATTGAGGCCGGTATGACCCCCGCCCAGCGGGCGCAGCTCACCATGCACCGCGAGGTGCTGGATGTCTACGCCCGCAACCTGCGCCTGATCGGCGTTCTGGGGCAGGCACACGATGTGCCGGTGGTGTTTGTCGTTCAGCCCGTGCTGGGGGCAGGTGACAAACCCCTGAGCGACGAAGAGGAGCAGATTCTCGACATCCGGCGGGGGCACGGATACATGGACCTGATGCTGGAGACCTACCCCGATCTGGCGCAGACCGCACTGGCGGTGGGCGACGAGATGGGCATTCCGGCCTTTGATTACTCCCGCGTTTTCGACAACGTCCGCGAAACCGTCTACTCCGACGATGTCCACCTGACGGCGCGGGGGAACGAGATCGTCGCGCAGCGCCTCATGGAAGACCTCCGTCCCCTGCTGGCGGAGGTGGGCTGCTCCCCATGAAGCCCCCGCGTGTCTGCTATCTGGGCGCGTATGACCCCGCCTACCCGCGCAACCTGATCCTCCGGCGCGGGCTGGCGACGCAGGGCGTGGAGGTCATCGAGTGCCGCGCCCCCCGCGAACTGAGCACAGCCGGTCGGGCACGCGCTCTCCTGCGGCGGTTCCCGACTCTGGCCGGGCGGTGCGATGTGATCCTGCTGGCCGAGTTCGGGCAATCGCTCGCGCCGGTGGCGTGGTGGCTGGCCCGCCGCTTCCACAGGCGGCTGATCATAGACGCCTTCACCCCGATCTACGACTCGGCGGTCTACGACCGGCGGGTGACCTCCCCCC
>DRKO01000467.1 GCA_011051745.1 Chloroflexota bacterium
AGAACTTCTGAGGGAAGAGGCGGATCAGCGTATCGGAAGTCGGGAAAATCCAGGAGTTACCGACGAAGAAGAGGGCGTGGAACTGAGCGAACAGCCAGTTGAACGAGGTCGCGGTCGTCACCAGCCCCACGATGATCAAGGCAAGCGTGAGAAAACTCCCCCTGAAAAGAGCGAGATAAAGAACTCTGCGGGTGGTCGGATGGATCGCCAGCCCCACCACACACACCCCCCAGATGCCCAGCAAAGCGAACCCATAGCGCACGAGCTGGCGGGTCACGACTTTGACATCGTGCATGTGGGAGAGCTCACGCTCGTTGTAGATGGGCGTCCCGTCGGGGAACGTCAGATCGCCCAGCGTCTCGCTCTCTGGAGGGCTGAACAGGTAGTTGAGCGAGGGAATGGCGTATCGCAGGCGATCCTCCTGAGTGAAGCCGTAGGGGTCTTCCGGAAAGCCGGGGCGACTGTATTCCCAGCGGATGTACGCCTCGCTCATCAGCAGCCGGGCGTTGATCAGCACCAGCAGCAGCGGCATCGCAGCCACGATCACAAGATGCATTACGGCGGCCAGCCATGCCGGTGGTCGAAGGCCAGCCTCGCTTGAGCTTCGAGTTGTTTCCATGTCGTCTCCTTCTACTGGCAGGGCAGAGCGCCGCTTCCGCTCAGGACAAAGTTCACCAGCACCGCATCGGTCAGCACCTCGATCCCGGCCCGCTCATCTGTGAAGACCGGCCCGTCAAGCGGATCGTGGCGAATCTGCCGGTACGCAGAATCAAGGACAGAGAGCAGAAGCGGATGGGCATCCGGCGGTAGCAGCGCCCGGTTGGCAAGCAGGTTCTCCGGCGTGGTGGGCTGGACAGTGGCGACCATGATACTGTTGCAGCTATTGGGAACGTCTATCACGTGGACGGAGGGGAACACCTCTTTGAGGGTAGCCCCCAGCGCCTGAATCAACCGCCGATCCTCCACCGTGCGCCCGACGTTAATCGCCACCACGCCGCGCTCGCTCAGATGATCACGCGCGATCTGGAAGAACTCGACGGTAGCCAGATTCCAGGGGATATACGGCAGGCGGTAAGCGTCCACCCCGATCACGTCGTAGGTGTTGCGGCTGACGGCCAGCGCATAGCGCCCGTCCTGCACGATCACGTTGAGATTTTCCTCGTTCATTCCGAAATACTGCCGCCCGATCTCAACAATGCGCGGATCGATCTCGACGCCGTCTATCGGGATGGGGCCGAAAACAGCCGTGTATTGCTTGGGGATCGTCCCCCCCGCCAGACCGATCATCGCCATGCCGGTCACATCGGCGGGTGAGAAAGGCGCAGCGTTGAAGAAAGGGGCGGCCAGAAAGTAATCCCATGTTCCTTCCGTGACGATGAAGTCGGGATAGCGGGGGTAGTACATGGAGTGAATCCCCTGTCCCTCGTTCAGGAGCAGGACGTTAGCCTCCCCCCAGCGGGCAACCTGAATGTAGTTATAAGCCGACTCGTCCTCGTAGATCAGCGTCATATCGGGCGGGAGAGGCCGCAGCACCCCCCGCTGGGTGAGCACGCCCAGCACGGCGAGCACAACCGGCATCCACAGGAGGGCGACGGCCCGACGCCAGTCAAGCATCGCAAGCCCGATCAGGGCAACGGTCAGCAGCAGGCCGGAGAAGATCAGGAAGGTTAAGCTACTGCCAACGGTCGGGATCAGGATCAGCACGGGGAGAAAGGTTCCCAGAATGCTGCCCACCGTCGAGATGGCGTACATGCGACCGGAGACGCTCCCGGCGGTCTGTGTGTCCCGGATCGCCAGCCGGATCGCAAAGGGGGAAACGGTTCCCAGCAGAGTGATGGGAACGGAGAACAGGATCAACACGACACCAAACGACCCCACCAGCACAGCCGCGTTGACGTTGAGCACGGCCCGGGCTGCCACCCGCAGAACGGGCCGCCCGATGACGGGGATCAGCCCACCGGTGAAGGCCCCCCAGGCGATCACACGGTAGAAAGTGGCCGGATGGGGGGAGCGGTCGGCGATACGCCCGCCCAGAAAATACCCGGCGGTGAGGTAGAGCAACATCAGGCCGATGATGTTGGCCCAGACTATGTTACTGGTTCCGAAAACCGTTCCGAGCAGGCGCGGGGCCGTTAGCTCGATCCCCAGGGTGGTCATCCCGGAGGTGAATACCGCCACATACAGATACCGTCGTTGTGCTGATGTCAATCATCACCCCCCTGTTGAAGTCTTCAGGGATTATAGCGTAAGCGGAGCACAGGGGGCGATCTGGCGGCCGGGCCTGAGCGGTGTTAAAAATGGGCAATCTGAACCTGATCCTTTAGTGCGTGAGGACGAAGGCATCATGACCCGTAAAGTGATCATCATCGGTAACGGCCCGGCAGGGATCGAGGCGGCCCGTTCGGCGGCTCTGGCCGGTGCGCAGGTAACCCTGATCGGCGAGGGGCCGGTCGGCGGGCGGGCTGGCTGGCACAGCCTGCTGCCCAGCAAAGTCTGGCTCTCTGCCGCCGATGCGCTGGCGCTGGTGAACGAGGCGAGCGAACTGGGGCTCTCTACCGGAGGTGCGCCTTCACCGGAGCCGGAGAGGATACTGGCCCGCATCAAAGCCGTCAAACAGGCGTGGAACGAGCGGCAGGAAGCCGGATTAAGAGACCTCGGCGTCGAGATGGTGCGAGGGGTTGCGACGCTCGACTCCGCGACGGAAATCACCGTCAGGGACGGCGACGGCAATCCGGTTGCTCGCCTGGAGGGGGACGCGATCATCATCGCGACGGGGTCTGTGCCGATCTTCCCGGAGGGGATGCGCCCGGACGGTAAACGGGTGCTGGCCCCCCGTTTCGCCAGCCACCTTGAGGCTCTGCCGGACGACATCATCGTGATCGGGGGCGGAGCGACAGGTAGCGAATTCGCGTACCTGTTCAACCGGCTGGGCGTTCAGGTGACGTGGGTCGTGGATCAGTACGGTGTGCTGCCCGATTTCGTGCCGGAGGCAGGGGAGTTTCTGGCCGAGGCGCTCGGCAGGCGCGGGGTGAAGCTGGTGGCAGGCCAGCCCGCCAGCCGCATTGAGCAGGACGATGAGGGAGTCAGAGTCGTAACGGCAGACGGTGAGGTATACCGTGCCGCACAGGCGTTCCTCGCCATCGGGAGGCGGGCGGATGTCAGGCGGTTGAACGTCGAAGCGGTGGGACTGAAGCCGGGCAGGCTCGACGCGCTGGCGGTAGATGAGTTCATGCGAACGGCTGTGCCGTCCATCTATGCGATCGGTGATGCGACGGGCACGCCGATGCTGGCGAACGGAGCCATGGCGGAAGCGTGGGTCGCCGGACGCCACGCGGCAGGGGTCCCTACCCCGCCCTTCCAGCCCCGGACAGTGGTAGCGGCGATCTACACAGAGCCTCAGGTGGCGCAGGTGGGGACGCTGGAGCGTGACGGGGAAAACAGTCGCTCGATCAGGATGCCCTTCAAGGCGGGGCTGAAGACTCACTTTCTCCCCGGCGAGAGCGACGGCTTTCTCGAACTGGTATACGAGGCCGGGAATGGCCGCCTGATGGGAGGCGTCGCCGTCGGGCCGCACGCCGCCGATGTGCTGGCTCCGGTGGCGGTGGCGCTCCAGATGGGGGCGACGATCAGCGATCTGGCTGCCAGCGGCCCGGCGCACCCCACAATCGGGGAACTGGCGTTCATCGCTGCCCGCGCTGTGTGAGAAGTCTTCCGCGCAACATGCCGGTTCGCAGGGAGCAGGAGAAACGGATATGAATTCGATAGAGGCAGGTGGCGGGACAGGCAACGTCCGTGATGAGATGGTTCGGATCGTCGGGGAGCTCTACGCAGCCGGATTAATCACGGCGACAGGAGGCAACGTCAGCGTCCGGGTCCCGGGCAGGCCGGATGAGATGTGGATCACGCCCAGCCAGTTTTTCAAGGGGGGGCTGCGCCCGGAGATGATGGTGCGGATCGATCTGGACGGACGGCCCCTTGATTCGGACGCGCTGCCCCCTTCGAGCGAGTATCGGGTGCACTGCACCATTTATCAGGCCCGCCCGGACGTTGAGGCAGTGATCCACACCCACGCACCGCAGGCGACTATTCTGGCGCTGGCCGGGCTCCCCTTCCTGCCCGTCTCCATCGAGGCGGCGTTCATCGGCGAAATTCCGCGTGTGCCGTTCATCATGCCGGGCACGCAGGAGCTGGCCGACGCTGTGGCGGAAGCTCTGGGCGATGGCGTGGCGGTGCTGATGCAGAATCACGGGCTGGTTGTGGCGGGAAGCAACCTGCGGCGCGCCGCCAACCAGACGGAGGCCATCGAGGAGACGGCCCGGAAGATCATAACCTGCCATATGCTCGGCAGGGAACCGGCGCTGCTGCCGGAGGAAGCAATCGCCACCCTGCGGGAGATGGGCCGGATGATGGCCTGAGAATCGCGGTTGTGTTAAAGTGAGCGGTGGAAATATCAGGCAGAGATGGCAGATGTACTGTTTTCGGCTGGAGAGAGGCTGATGGTGGAAAGTTTCATCAACGCGCTGGCGGAGAACATGGCCGATGTTCTGACGATTGCGGGGGTGATCGGGCTGCTGGCCGGGGCGGTTCTGTTCTGGCGGGCCCGTGAGCGCCGCGTGAAGCGGTTCCGACAGCAGATCAAGGGCGAAGTCCCCGTCGCCAGCGAGTTCAAGGAGAAGCTGGCAAAAGCCCTCAACGCTGATGTGGCCGAGATGGCCGCGATCGGCACGGTGACCTTTGTTGATATCGCCTGGCATTACAGCATGGCCGATCCCCAGATATGGGATCACTTTCAGGGACTCCCCGCTGATCACCTCGCCGACGCCATGCAGAACCTCGATGTGCTCAAGGCCAGCCTGGGCGATCAGGCGGTCCCGATTCTGGGGAACATCGTCGAGTATTTTCAGAACTTTGAGGCGGTTCAGGTCTTTCATGATCTGGTGGACCAGCTTTCCCATCTGGGGAGCGCAGGTGAGACGGCTACCCTCGTGCTGAGCAGCCAGGGTGATGCGCTGGCAGATGCGCTGACCGGCCCAACATCGCTCGGAACGAGCGTTGAGGCAAAGGCCAGCGCTCTGGGCGAAGGAACGTTGCTGCACTATATCCCGCTGGTCACGCTCAGCTTTGCCACCTACCGGGCCTGGCGACGCTCTCAGAAGGGGGCCGAGATCGGGCGTAACATCGAGTTTGCGACAATCGAAGTCGCCACCCGCGCCGGAGGCGGCCTGATGGGCGGGAAGATCGGCGGCGTGGTCGGGACGTTCGTCATGCCCGGTCTGGGCACGGTGGTGGGGAGCGTTGCAGGGGCGGTGGCCGGAGCGGTGGGAGGCGCTTTTCTGGGCGAGGAGATCAAGCGGCGCCATATCCGTCAGGCTCAGGAGGCGCTGGAGCAGTCACTCACCGAACTCGGCCAGACCTATCTTGCAGACCCGGCGAAGTACCGTCAGCTAACGGAAGTTTTCGTTGAGCAGGAGAAGCGATACATCGAGAGCCTGCATGAGGTACAGCGCAAACTGCGCCGTCATGCGCTGCCCTGGCGGCGGCTGTGGCCGGATCAAAAACTGATCTTTCTGGAGGAGACCGTCGCGCGGGCACAGGAGGGGTTGAACGAGATCAAGCTGGGGACGGTGGACGCGCTCGACCATCTGGCCTACATGCGCGATCAGAAACAGTACCGCAAGATGGGCCTTATCCTGTGGGGCGATCCGGCCATGCGCCAGCAACTGGACTGCGAGCCTCACCTGATCGAGCGGGTGCAGGACGCAAACGAGCGGCTGGTACGCGAACTGAAGCAGTTTGGCCGGGCAGTGGAGGCACTCCCGGCCTGAGGCCGATCAAACGGAGGAGGTCGGAGACGGGGGCCGGTAAGCCCACAGCCTGAACTCCGCCGCCAGGTGCGCAGGGCGGCGGGGGTCTCCGTAGTGCCGAGCGATGGCGGCCTGCACGGCGGCGATCCCCTGCTCGAGCTCTTCATCGGTCAGCCGCCACGTCCGGGACCACACGCGCCGCCTGAGCAGGTCCACATATTCCCCCGGAGAGCGGTGGTATGTGTAACGGTGCGTGAACGGCCCGCCGGTGGGCTGCCAGCCCTCGCCCGTCAGGAAAGCCGCAAATTCCTCCGTCCCGACCCCAACGCTCCCCCGATGTTCAGGCGGAAGCGCAGCGATGAAAGCCTCGCGCAGGACTCTGAAGCCAGTGCCGCTGTAGCCGGTGAGCAGCAACCCGCCGGGCCGCAGGACACGCGCCAGTTCACGCACAGCGTCTCGCCAGGCAGGGATCAGATGGAAGACGTGGACGGCCACGGCTGCATCAAACACGCTGCCGGGGAAAGGGAGCTGCGTGGCACCGGCCTGAATCGGATGGACGGCCTCACCTGAGCGCCGGGCCTGCAGACGGGCCATCATCGGGCGGGAGAGATCAACACCAAACACGGCGCGGACGCACGGGGCGAGCGGGAGCGCGATACGCCCGGTTCCAACACCCACTTCAAGAACCCGACTCGCGGATGTGAGATTCCCGGCCCGGCAGATCAGGGCGGCGGCGTTTTTCTCCTCGCCGGGCGGGAAGCCGCGCGTTTCGTCGTAGTAATCCGCCGCGCGATCAAAAGTCACCGAGTCATCCGGCATGTGTTCTCTCCCTTCCGGGGCTGCAATCTAATCTATCACGGAGTCCCCGGCATCTTTGCCATTCCCCTGCCCTGCCGTTACAATCCTCCTGCCGACTGGCGGCTGGCATCTGGAGCAACAACTGGAGCGCCCCGGTATGATCCTGGCTATTGACACAGCGACGCGAGCGGTCAGCCTCGCCCTTCATGACGGCCATCAAGTCCTTGCCGAGGAAAGCTGGCGCACTGAGAACTACCACACAACCGAACTGGCCCCCACTCTGGAGAAGCTGCTCCGCCGGAGCGGGGTCGCAGTCGGCGACCTCCGGGCCATCGCCGTTGCACGCGGGCCGGGATCCTTTACCGGCCTGCGCATCGGGATGAGCCTTGCCAAGGGGCTGGCCCTGGCGTCCAGCCCCACGCTGCCGCTCATTGGCGTTCCCACGCTGGACATAGTGGCCGCCGCGCAACCCCACCGCGCCGATACGCTGTGGGTAGTTGCGCAGGCGGGGCGTGGGCGGATCAACGCAGGCGCTTACGGATGGGACGGGGAGAGATGGCAAAGCCATGAAGCCCCGTTCATCGTCGGCTGGGAGGACTTTGTTAGCCGCCTGAAGCCGCCCGTCCAGATCAGCGGCGAGATCGATCCCGCCGGTCGGGCGCAGTTGGAGAGGGTGGGCGGGCACGTTATTATAGCCTCGGCAGCAGAATCACTGCGACGGGCAGGATTCCTGGCCGAACTGGGGTGGGAGCGCCTGTCCGCCGGTGAGGTAGACGATCCGGTTTCCCTGACGCCCATCTACCTCCATTGATCTGATGGGGATCGCTCATGATGTCTAACACCCGGCTGCATGTCATCCTTCGCCCTATGACTGTCGCCGATGTCGAGCAGGTTGCTGAACTGGATCGTCTCTCCTTCAGCAATCCGTGGCCTGTGCGCACCTATCACTACGAGCTGAGGAACAGAGAACGCTCCTTCTTATTCGTCCTGCAACCCGATCCGCCTCCTGCGCAGCCCCAGCCCGTCAGGGAGCCGGAGGGGTGGTTGAGGCGGATCCTTCAGCCAGCCACAAAAGCCCTGAAAGTGACCACCGCTCCCCTGATCGGCTATTCCGGTTTCTGGCAGGTCGCCGACGAGGC
>DRKO01000468.1 GCA_011051745.1 Chloroflexota bacterium
ACAATCTACCCCGGTTTACCGGGTACGTGCCCGACCATATTCTGACGTGATGGAGAAGGAAAACCGACCGTGAAAAAAATCGCTGTGTTCATGTTGGCCGGTATTGCGATCTTTCTGACGGCCTGCGGGGCTCTGGGAGGGCTTCAGGCAACGCCCACTCCGATCCCGACGTACACGCCCCTTCCGACCTACACGCCGCTGCCAACCTACACACCGCTCCCGTCGCCAACAGCAACGTTCCTCCCATCGCCAACCCCTTTGCCGCTTGAAACGCCTACCCCCGCCGGGGGGGCGGAGGCGGCCACTCCAACCGCCGCCTCTGAATTCCAGGCGACGCTACAGTTTGCATCGAATATGCGCGAGGGTCCCGGTCTGGAGTTTGAGGTGATCACCCGCCTTGCCGCCGGGGAACTGCTCCAGATTCTGGGGCGCGACGTGCCGGGCAAGTGGGTGTATGGCCGGACGCCCGCCGGTGATGAGGGCTGGGTGCGCATCACGCAGCTTCAAGGCCCGCTACAGATCGGGCGTATCCCGCTGGCGCAGAATATACCGACTCCCTCTGTCACGCTCACTCCGACCGAGGTGGCCGAAGGCCCGACCTCAACCCCTATCGCTCCTGAAGCTCCTCCGGGGGCATTGCAGTTCGTCCTCACCAAGGGCGCGGCCCCGGAGTGTGCGACGTTTACCTGGACGATGCCTCAGCCTTTCCACGTGGATAGCACATCCGGCCCGCTTCCGCCTTTTGACTACGATAATCCGGACTCGGTTGTCGGGCGCGTGTCGTATCAGTTCTTCCGAACGGATGTCCCGCTGTTTATCAACGTCTATCTGGAGGGCGATGTCACGCCCGGCGGTTGCGATGAGGCGGCCAGAACGTGTACCACTCTCACGATGACGATGTGCGCCAGCCCGACGGCTGACGCGCCCACCGGTGGCTCGGATTACGTCCAGAACGTCGTTCTGCGCGTTGGTACGCAGAGCTACAACCAGTTCTATCAGGAGGTCGAGGCGCAGATACCGACCGTTTTCCGCATCGTCACGCCCTGAGGCCCGCGACAGTGAGGAGTGCGGGCAGAGCTGACCCGCAGATCGTCATTGCGACGAGCGACGCGCCGGACTTTCCCGGCGCGTTTTTTTCTGATTGCGTCTTCAATCGGGATACCTATAATGGGTGTGTGCCCATCTGAACTGTCGGAGGAAAAGAGCTGTCAATGAATCTGAAGCGTACTCAAGCCCAGCGGGTGTTCACGTTTGTATTGATCGCTCTGACGCTGGCCGCCCTGGCCTGCAACCTCCCCGGTCTCCGGGGGCCTGCCGGATCGGCGGAGACCCCCACCCCTACAGTGGATGTTTCCCAGCTACCTCCTACTGCCCCCAAGATCATCGCCCAGCGTCCGTTCCCCGGCGAGGAACTGCCGCTGGATGGCAGCATAGACATTTACTTTGACCAGCCGATGAACCGTAGCAGTGTCGAGGAGGCGCTCCGCATCGAGCCGCCCATCGAGGCCGATCTGGTCTGGATAGACGATTCGACGCTGCGCATCGTCCCCAAGCCCGGCGCACTGGATCGCGCTACGCGCTACCGCATCACCGTTACGGACAGCGCCCGCAGCGTGGAGGGCCTCTCGGTTGAATCGGTGGCCCGGCTTGACATTCAGACGGTTGGCTTCCTTGAGGTCAGCGAGGTGTTTCCCCCGCCCGGCGCGGGAGCGGTTGAGACCACCTCGGTGATTACGGTGTTCTTCAACCGGCCCGTTGTACCCCTCGTGATCGCTGAGGACATGTCCGATCTTCCGCAGCCGCTCCGCTTTGAGCCGGACATCCCCGGACACGGGGAGTGGATCAACACCAGCATCTACACCTGGACGCCCGATCCGGCGCTGGCGGGCGGCCAGACCTACCGCGTGACGGTGGAGGCCGGTCTGGAGGATCAGACGGGCGGGGTCATGGAAGAACCCTACTCGTGGGAGTTCACAACCCTGCCCCCGCAGATCGTCTCTGTGACGCCCGAAGATGGCTCGTTCGATGTGCCGCTCGATACGGAGATCGCCGTCATCTTCAACCAGCCGATGGATGCCGCCAGCGTGCAGGCGGCCTTCAGCCTTGTTGAGACGGTGAGCGGGCAGGCCGTTCAGGGAACGTTTGAATGGGACGAGGCGGGGCAGAAGATGACCTTTACCCCCACCGGGCTGCTCTCTCTGAATGGCCTCTATGAGGTCAGCCTGACCGCCGGAGCCCTGAGCGCGGGTGGCGGGCTGCCTCTGACCGACTCGTATAACTGGGCTTTTCAGACGGTGGCGGCCCCGGCGGTGGTTGGAAGTGATCCGCCGGATGGCTCCACGGGGGCCGATCTGTACGGGATCACCCTTTACTTCTCCGCGCCGATGGACGAAGATACGCTTGAGAATCGGCTGGTCGTTGAGCCGGAGCTGCCCGACACGGCGGTTATCTTCTACAACAGCTACGATAACAGCCTGAACGTCAATGTTGCGCTCGAGGCGTCCACCACCTACACTGTGACGCTATTGCCGGGCGCGGCTGACCCCTACGGCCATACGATTGATCAGCCCTATACCTTCAGCTTCACAACCCGCCCTTACGATCCAAGCGTGCAGATCAACGCACGCGGACAGGTCGGCATGTACGACGCTGCCCGCCCCACCGAGTTCTTCGTTTCCTACCGCAACATCAGCCAGATTGACTTCCAGCTTGTCAGCCTGAGCCTGGAGGAGTTCACAAGGCTGACGGGGCCGGACAGCTACGAGAATCTGCGTAACTACACCCCTTCGCCTCAGCAGATCATCCGCTCCTGGAGCGTTCCGGCGGAGGGGGCGTTGAACGAGATGAGCGTCGTCCGGGTTCCGGTCGTGCCGGAGGAGGGCGGCTCGCTGGAGCCGGGCCTTTACCTCCTGACAGCCGATGCGCCGGAGATTGACGGGCTCCTGCGCCATCTCATGATCGTATCCACGGCCAACCTGACGTTTAAGTCGAGCTTCGATGAGTCGCTGGTCTGGCTGACCGATCTGCAAAGCGGCCAGCCCGTTGGAGGGGTGACCGTCAGCTTCTTTGACAGCGACCTGAACCTGCTGGCGCAGGGTGTCACCGACGCGAACGGCGTGCTGGAGATCGAGACGCCTCATCAGGATACGCTATGGGATATCCGGTACGCTCTCGCGGACGAGGGCGGGCTCTTCGCCCTGGCGAGGACATCCTGGGACGAGGGGATCGCGCCCTGGGTGTTCGGCCTGCCCGGCAACTTCAACTTCCAGGATTTCGCCCTCTACCTCTACACGGATCGCCCGATTTACCGGCCCGGTCAGGAGGTTTTCTTCCGGGGCATCCTGCGCAATAAGAACGACACCACCTATACGCTTCCTTCTTACGCCAGCGTGGATATCACCATCTACAACGATCAGGGCGACGTGATCTATGAGGGTTCGCTCCCGCTGGATGAGTTTGGCGCGTTTGACAGCTCTCTCACACTGGCCGAGGACGCCTCGCTTGGCTACTACACTATCGAGGCGCGGATCGGCGACCGCTTCACGCAGCGCGGCTTCCAGGTGGCTGAGTATCGCAGGCCGGAGTTCATGGTTGATGTTGAGCCGGAGCGGGACGCCGTGCTGGTGGGGGAGGAGATCGCCCTCACGGTGGATGCCGAGTTCTTCTTTGGCGGCCCTGTCAGCGATGCCACCGTGACGTGGACGGCGCTGGCCGACACCTACTTCTTTGACTATCAGGGATCGGGTAACTACAGCTTTACGGATTTCGATGTTGATGAGGGCCTCGCCCCCCGCGAGGGGTTCGTCCCCGGCTTTGGCGAGGTGATCGCCGAGGGCGAGGGCCGCACGGACGCGAACGGTCAGTACGTCATCCGTCTGCCTGCCAGCCTTGAGGATAGCTCGACCAGCCGCCGCCTTACGATTGAAGCCATCGTTGAGGATGTCAACGGGCAGACGGTCGCCGACCGGGCCGAGGTGATCATACACCGGGGCCAGTACTACGTCGGCGTCAGGCCGGGGGTCTACATCGGCGCGGCGGGTGAGCAGCAGACCGCTGACCTGATCGTTGTGGACTGGGACAGCCGGGCTGTCCCCAACCGTGAGGTGACGGTGCAGATCGTTGAACGGCGCTGGAACAGCGTCCGCGAGGAGGACGAGTTCGGACGCACTCAGTGGACGTGGAGCGTTGAGGAGATTCCGGTCGGTGATCCGA
>DRKO01000469.1 GCA_011051745.1 Chloroflexota bacterium
CCAGCACGCCCAGCACAAGACTGAGAACGCCTGCCATCCGTGCAATGGTATCGCTGTGCGTGGCCCTGTTCACGTGCGGGAAATCGCCAGAAGCTACGTCGCCCGGCGCTTCAGGCGGGGGCGTATGAAGATCAGGAAGAAGACCACCCCGGCAACGGCGACCCCGACCAGCAGCAGGATCGGGTCGCCTCCGGCTGCCTCCGCCGGTTCCTCAAAGCTGTAGGGGACTATTTCCGGCTCCTGATAGGTCAGCGCATTGAGCAGGACGGTGGTCAGCCAGCCGGAGAAGACCGAAAAGGCCAGGCTGGCGATGAAGTTAAACACACCTCCGATGAAGCTGCGCCGCACCACGCGAACGGTCGAGCTGGTCGTCAGGTTGGCGATGTCGCGGGGGCGGGCCACGCCGCCCCGATCACGCACATTGCGCCCAACGCTCAGTTCCACACGGTCGCCGTCATCGAGCACACCAAGGACCTTGCGCCCCCGCATCTCGACGGGGAGGCGGTCGCCGCCATCCCCCTCCAGCACGAAGCGCAGAACAACCTCGTTCCCCTCGCGCTCAAGGCGCACGCTGCGGGCAACGCCTGACACACGGGCCATTACGCTCCTCCTCCCTACTCAACACGGGCATCTCAGGAAGATTCCTGCTCCTCATTTTGGCCCCGCTCACGCTTTCTTTCAAGCAGACGGGCGGCCAGCGTGCTCCCACCGGCGGGGGGCGGTGAAGGGGCACGACGTGGCCGGGGACGCTCAACCGGCGCGGAAGGCGGCGGTTTCGGTTCAGCAGGTGACGGTGGAGGCGCGGGACGGGCGGGCTCCCCTCCACGCGGGGGGTGCTGAACAGCGGCCCGGCTGGTACGCTCCTTGACGGCCAGCAGCGAGCCAACGCGCGAGGTTCCCGGCTGAACGGCGGGCTCTTCGCGCCGTCGAACAGGGCTAATCCGGGCGGCAAGCTTCGCCAGGTCTTCGCGGGTGATGACCAGCCGCCGCACCGCGATATCAAACGGTAGCAGGAGCGTGGCGGCCAGCAGCAGCCACGGCCAGACAGGCTGACTGGCCCGCCCGGCGTTGAGGTTGTGGGCGAAGACAGCCGCCGAATCCTGAAGGACAGAGCCACCCGTCAGACTGGCGATGTAGGCCAGATAGTCGGGGTCGCCCTCCAGCGAGCGGTACTCCGGCGAATAGGCCAGCACCCAGCCGGAGGTCTGAGCGAGCGCCGCCCCGCCCTCACCGTCGGGGTCGGTCCCCGCGACACGCACAAAGTACGCGCCCTCGTCCTCCGGCTCGAACGTCCCCTCGTAGCGTCCCGGCGCGACCTGATGCAACGTCAGCGGAACGGTCGAGAGATCGGGAGCGATGACGTTGGCCTGCATCTCCAGCCCGTTCAGATAGGAGCCGTCATCGGCCAGCGCATCCACGACCACGCGCACCGATTCGCCCTCCTGCACAATGCGCACCTCGACATTCTGGTTCACGCCCTCGGTGATCGTCCAGCGCACGGCCTGCGACCAGAAACGGGCGAAATCCGGCCAGCCCACCCAGTTAACGGCCCAGCGTCCGGTTGCATCCGAAGTCCAGGCGACCGCCCGCCCAAGCCCGTACTGCCAGGCGGCCAGCAGCGGGTCGTCCTGATCGGTGGCGAGAATCTGCTGAGCGGCGGGCTTGATGCTCGTGCCGACATAACCGAGCAGCGAAGGGGTCGCGCTGATGCCGTTCATGATCGGGCTGCTGCTCGTCAGCGACGGGAAAAACTCCTCCTCGATGACATAGGCGCGGGTGGCGATCACCGTCTCCTCGGAGAATATCTCCGGGATCGTGCTGACATCGTAAGCATAGTGGAAACGCCCATCGGCCAGTTGCGGCAGTTCCTCGATCCAGGGCGCGTACCCCTGCCCGATCGCGATGACCGAGAAGGTGATCCCCTCCTCCTCGTACATCCGCCGGACCAGATCGGCATTGCCTGAGGGGTCTGCGCCACCGTCGGTGAGCAGGACGACGTGGCGCAGTTGCCCCGGATCGTCGGGCAGGACGCGGCTCACGGCCAGCACTCCGGCGTAAATATCCGTCCCGCCCCCGGCACGCAGGCTCCCCACCAGACGGCTGATCTCGCGCCGGTTGTCGGCTGGCCCCAGCTCGACCACCCAGGTGGCATTTTCATCAAAGGCGACGACGCCCACCCGGTCAAGGGGGCCAAGCAGGTTGATCGAGCGGAGGATGGCCTCCTTCGCCAGCTCGATCTTGGGAATGCCGCCCACGCTGGTATCGGCCATTGAGCCGGAGCGGTCAATCACATAGACGACGGTCAACTGCGGCAGGCGTTCCTGATCGCGCAGTTGCATCTCAACCGGCAACGTCTCCTCAAGGGGCGTCATGAAGTAGCCCCCCACCCCGTAAGCGTGCGGGCCGCCGATGACGACCAGCCCGCCGCCGAGGTCGCGGACGTAGGTCTGAAGAATCTGCATCCGCGCCGGGCCTAAATTGCGGGCGGGCACGTTGACCAGAACAACGCTCTGATAGCCGGAGAGCGTGGCGAAGTCGGTGGGCAGGCCCGCGCCCGTTGTGTGATCCACCTGAAGCCCCTGCGAGAGCAGCGCATCAGCCAGGCTGGCAAACTCGGTTTCCTCGTCGGCGACGATCAGGACGCGCGGCGGGCCGACCACCTGCGTGAAGGCGGATAGCTCGTTGTTCTGGTAAAACACATCCTCACCCGCCGGGACGACCTGAGCGCGGAAGGCCGTTAACCCCGGCTCAGTGGCCGTCAGAGTGAAGGCGTAGCGGTTGATACCCTCAACGAGCGCGACCGTCTCTTCGACGACAATCTGCCCACCACTCATGACGCGCAGGATGGCCGTCGTCTCAACGTTGCTCTCTACCGTGACGGTCAGGTCAAAAACCTGCCCTTCGTTCAGCCGGGTGGGCGCATCCACATCGGCGATGAGCACCTCCGGCCCCTGAATCGCCGAAAACGGGACGGCGACGATCTGCACGCCGGAGGCCGCCGCCAGACGGGCCGCCGATTCGGCGTCGCCGGTGTTCGCCAGCCCGTCAGAGAGGATCACCATCCGCCGCGCCGCGCCGGGCGGATAGAGCGCCAGTGCCAGCCGGATCGCCTCCGCCAGATCGGTGTGAAGCGGTACGACCTGTGACTCCAGCGGGCCGACCTCACGGGCGGGCGACATGGGCCGCTCGACGAGCGCATCGGAGCCAAAGACGATGATAGCCGCCTGATCACCGGGGCGCATGGTGCGGATCGCCTCCTGGGCGAACTGGCGGGCCGCCTCGACGGTGGGGGCGGACATTGAGTCGGAGGCGTCAATCAGGAAGACGACGGCCAGGCTATCGGTGGCACGCACCAGTTGCAGCCCCGCCAGGGCGAGCACCAGCAGGATGACGATCAGGCCGCGCAGGGCAAGCGCGGCCCAGGCACGCCCGCGTGCCCACACCCCTCTGGGCCTGCCCAGCCACAGGAAATAAGGCAGCGTCAGCAGACCCAGCAGAGCAACAGGATAGCTCAGAGTCATAGGACAGATTCCACCAGACTACGGTTCACCCGCTCAGCCGCCCCGTGCCACATCACGCCCCGCCGGAGAGTTCACGGGGCCTCCCCCCAGCCCGCCATAGCGGCCTGCGCTTTCGGCAGGATGTACTCGTCTATGTCGGCCTCGTTCTCCGGCGTCGGAACATCGCGGAACAGGAACCAGCGCTCGACGTGCTCGGCCACCCCGCCCGGCTCCAGACGAGCCAGCGGGCCAAGCGTCTCAAGCTCCAGCATGACGGCGTCGGTGTACACCTCAGCCGAGCAGCCCAGATCGGGGTAAGAAGCTCCCTCGATGTAGTCAAAGAGCTTGAGGAACAGATGCCCCTCCCGCACATAAGCCACCCAGCCATCGGTCACCATCGCGCCCGCTTTCTGCTCCTGCGTCGCGGATGCGTCCTGATACAGCATGACGTACTGACGGCCCCAGTGCCAGCGCGGATCGGACATATCGGTATAGGCCCAGAGAGCGATCGTGTTGAGAGGGAGCAGATAGTCCCTGTGGGAGCCGCGCGGTGGCAGAGGCAGGATCGCCACCCCACCGGGGGCCATCACCGAGAGCGCCCAGGGAGCCAGCTCAACCACCCAGGTATTGGTGTTGCGCAGACGATGCGTGACCGTCACGCTCGCACTGCGCGGCGAAAGGATGAGATCGATCTCCTTCTGGACGCCGGTCGGCGGTTCAACGGGCTGGATGAGACGAACAGCCCCCTCATGCTCCTCTATGGCAACCGGCCCGTTGTCTGGATAGTAGGTGCGCGCCGGGTCTTCGGGGGCCTGCCAGAGGCGATGCCCGCCGTAAACGCGCCACTCATCGCCGCCCACCAGACCGAGCATCTCCTCATACTCTTTGAACTCGTTCCACTCGCCGGACAGCCCGAAGTAGATGATGCGGGGCCCGACATCCGTCGTGACGATCAGATCAACAAAGCCATTGGACAAGCGGTAGCAGTTCGGCCAGCCTTTGTAGGTGATCCTTTCCACGCCAGAGCCTCCATGAGTCAGGACGGGAGTCAAACCAACATCTTCCAATCGGGATCACGCCGTCTCGCTCTCCCTCCGTGTCTCCAGCCCTCACCGGCTGCGCCGGAAGAAAGATAACAGGCCACGCTGTTGCACAGACGCATCGAGGCGCGGCAGGCCGCTGCCCCGATGATACACCCACCACTCGACCAGCTAAACCACAAGCGCCGCCACAGCCAGCCAGAACCAGAATTCCCGCTGCCCGGCCTCGTCGCCCGGCCCGGCCTGAGCGACCTCGGTCTGGCCGATGCGGATCGCCTCTGCCGGAGCGATGCGGCTCTCCTGCGGAGCAAACAGGTTGACGGCGAACAGCCCGCCGGAGGCTCCCTCCCCTTCGCCGACCAGTTCAACGCGGTAAACGCCGGGTTGATCCGTCGCGGCGAAGGTAAGCGGAGCGTCTGTCACCGGAAAGGTCCGCAGCGAGCCATCCGGCAGGGTGATGTGGTACTCCGTTGTGCCGGGCCGGGGACGGATGACGAGCGGCTCACCGGGGATCAGGCCATCGGGAGCATCGAAGGGGCGGGCCGGGGAGAACCATTCCAGCAGGTTGGCAACCAGAATGGGGAAGGCGATCTTGAGCGGGAGATCGGAGGCATGCAGGTCGAAGGTCAAGATCGCCACCCGCCGCCCGCCCGTTGTTCCGGCCAGCAGAAGAGGGCCACCCTCTGCCTCGACGAGCGTCCGCGCCCAGCCGGGCGTTTCGACCAGCACCGCCTCCCGGATGGCGACATCCTCGAAGTCCACAAAGGAGAGAACCGGATCATCGGCCTGACGCAGGAAAC
>DRKO01000470.1 GCA_011051745.1 Chloroflexota bacterium
CATCGGACTGTTGATGAAAGGCCCTTTGCCGAGCTGGTCGTTCTGGATCGCAAGACTGCTATCGAAGAGGCCATCCGCCAGATTCTCATCAGCGTGGGCGAAGACCCCGACCGGGACGGCCTGCAACGCACACCGCACCGCGTCGCCAGAGCCTACTTTGAGCTGCTGGAGGGGTACGAGCAGGACGTTGAGACGATCATCAACGGCGCGATGTTCGATGTCGAATACGGCGAGGGCGAGATGATTGTCGTCGCCGATATCGAGTACGCTTCGCTGTGCGAGCACCACATGCTGCCCTTCACCGGCAGGGTACATGTGGCCTACATCCCGCGTGAGCGCGTCGTCGGGCTGAGCAAAATCCCGCGCATCGTGGATATGTTCGCCCGTCGCCTGCAGGTGCAGGAACGCCTGACCAACGAGATCGCCGACGCGCTGGATAACGCGCTCGATCCGGTGGGCGTGATGGTCGTCGTCGAGGGGGCGCATAGCTGCGCCGCCCTGCGCGGGGTGAAGAAGCATGGCGTCAACATGGTTACCACCGCCCGGCGGGGCGAGTTCCGCACCAACCGCGATCTGCGCGACGAGTTCTACCGCCTGATCGGCAGGTAGCGACGGCCACCACCTGACCGTTGATAGTCCCTCTTTTCCTCTGCGGGATAGCCACGAACCCGATTCGTGGCTATCCTTGTTGCAGGAGCAAACCCGATCCCGCTCAGGAGCGTTTATGAACCTTCAGAACAGAGTCGCGCTCGTCACCGGCGCAGCGCACCGCGTGGGCAAAGGAATCGCCCTCGCGCTGGCCCGCGAGGGGGCACATATCGTCCTCCACTACGGACGCTCGGAAGAGGCCGCCCGCCGGACGCAATCCGAGATCGAGGGGCTGGGGGTGGAAGCCTTCCCCGTCTCCGCCGATCTGGCCGATCCGTCTCAGATTGAGTTCCTGTTTGCAGCAACACAGGAGCGGTTCGGTCGGCTGGATGTGCTGGTGAACAGCGCGGCCCGCTTTGACCGCCAGCCCTTCGATGAGATCACCGTCGAGGACTGGGATCGCACGATGCAGGTCAACCTGCGGGCGCCCTTCCTGTGCACGCAACAGGCCGCCCGCCTGATGCGCTCCGTCGAGCGCCCGCAGGACGAACCGGCGGCCATTGTCAATATCGTTGATCTGGCCGGAGTCTACGCCTGGCGGAACTTCACCCAGCACGGCGTCAGCAAGGCCGGACTGCTGCACCTGACGCGCATCACCGCCCGCGTGCTGGCCCCCACCATCCGCGTGAACGCCCTGATCCTCGGCCCCATCATGCCCACCCAGACGAAAGGGGTGGATGAGACGTGGCAGCGGATCGTCTCCTCGCTCCCGCTGAAGCGGGCAGGCGGCCCGGAGGTCGTCGGGCAATCGGTCGTCTTTCTGGCACAGAACGACTGGATCACGGGGGCGGCGCTCGACGTGGACGGCGGCGAACGCCTGATCGGCCCGTATAATTACTGAGGCTGAGGCTTACTTCCTCCCGTTACTCTTCTCGCCGTAGAGCAGGCAGAAAACCATGCGCATCGTCATGTTCTCCATCACCCCCCTTTTCCCCGACATCATCATGGGGGGCGCGCAGAAGCACATTCAGGACATCGCCCTCTATCTGGGAGGGCAGGGCCATGAGATAACGATCCTCTGCACCCGCCGCGACGACGATCACCGGCCTTTTCGCTGGCAGGATCGGGTGGAGGTGAAGCCCATCCTGCGCTTCCGGCAGCCCTTTCCCCAGCCCTACGCCACACCCGCCCACCATCTGGCCGCCATCGTGCAGGACGTGGGGGAGCATCTTCAGAACGCGGATCGCTTCTACCTGCACGATGGCGAGTTCGTCTTCCCTTACGTCTATCGCCACATCCCGACCGTCGTCTCGCTGCGCGATAATGTCTATCCAGAGACCCTGCAGGGAGCTTTCCTCTTCGGCGGCGATGCCCTGATCCTGATCTCGGACTACGCCCGTCGGCACTACCTGCACACCGTCGGGCGCTTCTTCCCCGGCCTGGAGGAGAAGATCGTCGTCATCCCCAACGGCTTCGACCGGGAACGCTTTAAGCCGACCCCGCCCCGCCGGATACGGGAACTGATCCCGTCCGTTGACCCGCAGAAGCACGCCATCGTGCTCCACCCGCACCGTCCTGAGACGAACAAGGGCCTGCGGGAGACGGTTCAGGTGGTGGATTTGCTCGTCCACCGGCACGGGCTGAGCAACGTCCGCGCCCTCGTCCCGAAGTGGATTCCAGAGGCCGCCTCGCTGGAGGTCAACGCCTTCTACGCCGGAATCGAGCGCGAGATCGCGGAGCGTGGGCTGGGGGAGCATTTCGTCTTCCATGACTGGGTTCCGCCCGATCTGATGGCCGAATACTACACGCTGGGCGATGTGACGCTCTCCCTGGGTAGCTTCCCGGAGGCGTTCGGCAACGCGGTGTACGAGTCGCTCGGCTGCGGGACGCCCAGCATCGCCGCCCGCGTCACCACCCACCGCGAAATCCTGCCCGATCACCTGCTCGACAAGGTGGATTTCGGCGATGTGGAGTCGGCGGCGGCCATCGCGGCGCAGATCATCCGGGAGAAGCGCCGCACCTCTCCAGAGACCCTCGCCTACCTCCGCGAGCACTACAGCTTCGAGCGAATGTTGAAGAGATACGCCGACGTGATCCTGAACGCCCGCCTGACGGAGAAGCTCACCTACCGCCTTACCCCCATCGGCGGGGAGACCCGCTTCACCCTCGCCCCCTGGTGCTATTTCTCCGAGCGTCGGGGGCTGTATCACGATTTCCGCGCCGACTACCGTCCGGCGGATGCGCTGCGATCCGTGAGCGAGAAGTATCCGCAGGGCTTCACGTTTGAGGAAGCGGCCCGGCACGGCCTCAGCTGCGAAGAGGTGATGGCGTGGTATCGGGAGGGATATCTGGTTCCGGTGGCGGATGGCGGGTAGCAGGGGGAAGCGCCCCCTCCGTCATTCTCCCCTTTTCCCGCGCCGCCCGTTACTTTTCCGGCCCGTCCCCCGACTGTACAGATGAGCCTTTGCGTTGCAGATTCCAGCCGGACGGCTCGCCGAATCAGGATCAAGGGGTGCAGGAGGCGGGGAATGCTGGAAGCGAAGAACAAGGCGGCGATCCGCCATCTCCTGGAGGAATTCTACAACAACGACCGACCGGCGCGGCACTCCGGTAAGGAGCGGCCAGAAATCGCCGATGCGTTCGGGGTGCTGTGCCAGCTAGGGGTGCTTGAGAGGCCCTGCGGGGTCCATCTCTCCGCTCACTCTTCGAAGGCCCGCACAATTGTACATCCGTAGGGGGGCGACGCGGCCACGTCGGGGGCGCGCCCGGCCAGCAACGCCTCGACCGCCGCGTCGAGGTAATTCACGGTCGGGGTGCGCTGACGGAAGGAGCGGTCATCCACCGCCCCCTGATACACGATCCGCCCCTCCGGCGCGATCAGGAAGACGTGCGGCGTCGTCAGCGCACCGTAGGCGTCGGCCACCGCGTTCCCCTCGTCGCGAAGAACGGGCGCGTTGATCTTCAGCTCCCCCGCCCGCCGCCGGATGTCATCCGGCGACTCGGTCGCGTTGCTGGCGATGTGCAGCAGCCGGATGCCCTTCTCCGCCCACTCCGCCGCCCGCCGGTTGAAGTAGTCATCGTAATTGCGCGACCACTCGCACTCGCCCGACCAGAAGTTGAGCACAACAGGCCCTTCGCTCAATGCTTCACCGAGCGTGACCGCCTCACCGGAGAACACATCCCGCAGGGTGAAGTCGGGCGCGGGGGAGCCGGGGGGCAGGGGGGTGATCTCATCGTCAGGCATGGTACATTCCTTTTCTGTCGTGGATCGTCGGAGCCGGGGGGGAGGGTTGCCAGCCGCTATCCCGACGCCGTCGGCAGGGTGCGCAGGGGCGCACCCCGCAGCGCGGCCCGCATCGCCTCCCGGTCGTCCCAGGGATACTCTGTCGTACCGAAACACATGCTCTGCTCGTGCCCTTTGCCGCAACTGATCACGATGTCGCCGGGGCGGGCCAGCTGTACGGCGTGGTAGATCGCCTCGCCCCGGTCGGCGATCCGCCAGAACGTCTCCCCCTCGACGCCGCCCGCCTCCGCGCAGGCTGCCGCGCTGGCGGCCATGATCTCCTCAAGCGACTCAGTGCGCGGGTCCTCGGCGGTGATGACCGTCAGATCGGCCAGTTCCCCCGCGATGCGGCCCATCATGGCCCGCTTGTCGGGGTCGCGCAGGCCGGCGCTCCCGAAGACGACGATCACACGCCCGCCGGGCGGGATCATCAGCCGGGCGGTCTCCAGCGCACGGCGGAGGGCGTTCGGCGTGTGCGCGAAATCCACCACCGCCAGAAAGTCCTGCCCCTCGTCAATGCGTTCCATGCGACCGGGGATGCTCCGCACGGCCTCCACTCCGGCCCGGATCGCCTCCGGCGGCAGCCCCAGCCCGTGCCCGACGGCGGCGGCGGCCAGAATGTTGCTCACGTTGAACTGCCCCACCAGCGCCGACTCAATCGGGATCGACTCCCCGCCGGGCAGCGCGAGGGTCAGGCGCGTGGCGTCCGGCTGATAGCGCACCTCCGCCGCGCAGACATCCGCCCCGGAGCCTGCCCCGATGGCGTACCGTATGTGCCGATCCGCCGGAATCGCCAGCAGATACTCCGCGCTGCGCTCGTCGTCCAGATTGATGATCGCCAGCTTGGGGACACCCGGCTTACGCGCCCCGGTTATCAGGTCGCGGAAGAGCCGCGCTTTGGCGTCGCGGTAGGCCTCCCACGAGCCGTGAAAGTCGAGATGCTCATGCTGGATGTTCGTCACCACCGCGACATCAAAATCACAGGCCGCGACGCGGTGCTGCGCCAGCCCGTGCGAGGTGGCTTCCAGAACGCAGTGCGTCAGCCCCGCCTCGACCATTCGCCGCAGGTAGCCCTGCACCTCCGGCGCGGTCGGTGTGGTGACGTGCAGGCCGGTGGGCCGTTCCTCGTCGCCGAGCACGGCGTTGATCGTGCTGATCATCCCCGCCCGCAGACCGGCAGCTTTGAGGATGCTGTAGATCAGGCTGGTGGTGGTTGTTTTGCCGTCCGTGCCGGTGACGCCGATCATCACCAGCCGGCGGGACGGAAAACCCGCGTATGCGGCGCTCAGATAGGCCAGCGCCCGCCCTGCGTCGGCCACCTGAACGTAGGGAACCGGACAATTCACCACGTCGGGCGGGCGTTCCCCCACGACCGCCGCCGCGCCTCGCTCGACGGCGGCGGGGATGAAGTCGTGCCCGTCTGCCTGCAACCCTGTGCGGGCGACGAACACCCCGCCCGGCTCTACCGCGCGGCTGTCCTCCACGACGGGGGCGCGGATGATGACATCCTCCTCCGGCGGGGTGATCACGTCCGGCACGGCGGAGAGAAGGTCGGATAGTTTCATAGCGTAGCCTGCATTTCACGCATGGCCGGTAAGGGCAGGGCGTCGCCCCGCCCGTTTCGTTCACCGTCCCACAGAAAACACAGCCGACCGGTGCAGAGCACACCGGCAGGCTGCAGGAGTATCTATTAACTGGTTGGGTGAATGCCCGTTCTGGCTCCAGCCGCTCAGGCCAGCGACACCCGCATGCTCGTCAACTGGCTGGCGTAGCTGGCATCAACCTGCTGACCGGCGGCCCGGACGATCACCCCGCCCAGAATGCGGGGGTCGGTCTCAAAGGTAACGTCCTCGGTCCCCAGTTCCTTCTTGATGCGCGCTTTTTCCTCGTCGGTGAGGGGGATGGCGGTCACGACGACCAGGTCTTCCGTCCCCAGAGCCTTCACCTCCGGCGGAAGGGCGGTGAAGAAGCGTTCGACTTCCTCCCGCTGCCGCTTCTCGTCCATGCTGACGCTGATCAGGTGTCCGGCGGCTGCCATGCTGAGCGCCACGATCTGGTCGCGCATCTCCGAGAGCAGGCGGTCGCGCTCGCTGGCCGCTTCCGTCTCGGCCTGCTCGACGATGCGCCTGGCCTCCTGCTGGGCCTCCGACTTGATCTGGGCGGCCAGCTCCTCGGCGCGGGTGCGGGCCTCGCTGATGATGCGCTGGGCCTCGGCGCGGGCTTCATCAAGGATCGCCTTCTTGTTGGCCTCGGCGCTGGCGAGCGCTTCCTCGGCCTTGCGGGCGTTGTTGATGCCCTCGGCGATGCGCTCGCGGCGCTGCTGAAGGAGGCTGACGATCGGCTTATAAGCCACCACCCGCAGGATGACCAGCATCCCCAGCACGTTCAGGGTGTAGGCGATCAGCAACCCCAGGTTAATACCAAGACTGCCTAATGCTTCACTCAATGATCCACTCTCCTCAAGTCACGCGGGGCGCGGCGGGCCGTGCCCCCATGATTGGGTCGAAGTCTCTTCCGGGGCCCTGGCTCAGGACACGCCGACGAAGACGAGAACCAGCGCCACCACCAGGGCGTAGATCGCGATAGCCTCGGCGAACACGATCGCAAGGATCATGTTCGTCTGAACCAGACCGGCGGCCTCCGGGTTGCGTCCGATGGACTGCATGGCTCCCAGCCCCAGCAGCCCAATGCCGATTCCGGGGCCGATGGCCCCCAGCCCAATTGCCAGACCTGCAGCCAGTGCACGTGCGGCTTCGATTGAAAACTGCATTATGCCTCCTAACCTTTTGGGTTGTGTTTCAAGTTATCTGCGTCTCAGTGATGCTCGTCCCCGTGCCCCACGAAGGCCAGGGCGGTGAAGACAAGCGTCAACATGCCAAAGATAAACGCCTGCATCAAGCCGATGAAGACCTCCAGCAGGAAGAAGATGATCGGCGCACCGACCGGGATCAGGTACATCATCACGAACAGCAGAATCGTTCCCGCGAACAGGTTGCCGAACAAACGCAAGCTGAGCGAGACGACCTTCGCGATCTCCGAGATGATCTCCAGAACGCTTGCTCCCAGGTCTATGTACCCCATCGGCCCTTTCTTCAGGGCAGGCAGGTTGAAGAACTTGGCGAAGTAGGCGAAGCCAAGCTCCCGCACGCCGAATATCTGGACGGACACCATCGAGATGATCGCCAGGGCAAACGTGACGTTGAGGTCGGTCGAGGCCGTCCGCATGAAGGGCGCGATGGTGTAGAGGATGGGCTCCTCAGGAGTCCTGCCGTGATGGGCTTCCTCGCAGGCCTCTTCGCTGTAGGTCACGTCCGCGCCCAGAGGGCCAACCTCGTCGCTGAACGCCAGCCGGTAGATGCCGGTGCTGCCCAGTTCGGCGACTTCAAAGCCCTTCATCCCCGGCTCGGCGCAGTGGATGATGCCCACGCTGTCCACGCCGGGCAGGAAGTGCAGCCAGTTGATCGTCAGCACGAACAGGAAGATCGTCGCCACCAGCGGGAAGACCTTCCCCGCCCACTTGTGCCCGGCGACCTGCTCGACCAGGTTATACAGGTACTCGATGATCGCCTCAAAGGCGTTCAGCCAGCCCTTGGGAACCATCAGGTCGTCGCCTTCCTCATCCACGGCCTTGGGGTTCGCCCTGTACTGCTTCAGGCGGCGACCCGCAGCCGTTCCGGCGGCGGCGGCCATCGCCAGCAGCAGGATGTCGGCCAGGATGACGGAAGGAATTGTGTTAACGAATGGAAATTCGTAGTTCCCGATGGTGAAGAGTGGCTCAAGCCAGATCGGCTCTGCCGGAAGTTGCACACGGGGAAAAGCGACGGGAATACCTGCCTGTGGCAGCAGGATGGTGGGCGCACCGCAGAGCAGCGCAGCGACACCCAGAACGAGGAGTAATTGGAGTAGCTGCTTCAACTACTATCCTCCATGAAGCTGTCGGATGAATGGCGGTTAAACGGCTCATCATGCGGGTGGGTTGCCAGCGCTCGCGCCTGCTCCTCCTGCACCGCCCGCCCCGCGTCCAGCGCCGAGCGGGCCGCCAGAAAGAGCGAAACGGGAATGCTGGTGAAGATCAGTGCCAGCAGGATGACAGGCGCTGTGCCGAACATTTTATCAAGCTGGCGCCCCACCAGGATCGCCCCCACGAGCAGGATGGGCGTCAGGCAACCGGCGGCTCCTGCGCCGCTCCCGATGATAACCAGGCCCCGCAGAGAGGGGGACGATCCACGTGTGTTTCGGTCCATCAATTGTTAATCGCAAACTCGCAGGGACGCAAGAATTCTCGCCGCCCGGGACGCTCCCAGAAGGCTTGTGGATTTTAGCACAGAACTACAAACCGATCAAAGCTTATCCAAATTTTCGTATTACCGTCCGGCTCCTCGCCCCGCTCGTTTCTCTCCCGCTCCGCGCTCCGGGCGGTGGGTCGGGGCAGGGGAACCTCTCAATATCGCCGCTGGCCCTGACCGGTGAGGGCGGGCCACGCCACGCCCCTAGGGAACCATCGCCGTCAGGCTGCTGGCGGCGTTCAGCGCCCATGCCCACCAGGGCCCGGCGATTGTCCCCATCACCAGAATGCCCAGCCCCGTGAAGAGCAGCACGCCGGTGAAGACCGGTGTCACGCGGACAGGGCGGGTGTCCTCGTTCGGGTCCACGTACATCACTTTGATGACGCTCAGGTAGTAGTACAGGGCGACAATCGCGTTCAGGACGCCCACGATGGCGAGCCAGACGTATCCGGCCTCCACCGCCGCCGCGAACAGGAAGAACTTGCCGAAGAAGCCCGCCAGCGGGGGCACACCGCCCAGCGAGAGCATCGCCAGCACCATCGCCAGCGCCAGATACGGCGCACGGCGACTGAGCGACGCGAAATCGGCGATCTGCTCCGATCCGGTCGTGTTGCTCACCGCGATCACGACCGTGAAGGCCGCGATGTTGGTCAGCACGTACAGGAACATATAGAAGGCGACGGCGGCCACGCCGATCTCGGTCCGGGTCAGCGCCACCACGCCGATCAGCACGTAACCGGCCTGAGCGATCGAACTGTAGGCCAGCAGTCGCTTGATGTTGCGCTGCACCAGCGCCAGCAGGTTGCCCAGCGTCATCGTGATCGCCGCCATCGCCGCGATGAGGCCCGTCCAGTAGATGCTGGCCTCGACCGGCCACGCGGCATGAAAGACGCGGGCCAGCAGGGCGAAGCTGGCCGCCTTGCTGGCGGTGCTGATAAACGCGACGGTCGGCGTCGGCGCAC
>DRKO01000471.1 GCA_011051745.1 Chloroflexota bacterium
GGAAGGCTCATGAACGAGGATCGTGTGGACTTCTATGCGAATTCCGTCAGTATATCCACCAACATCTACGATGTTCTGCTATCCTTTGGCATTCAGACCCCGATAACAGCTTCTAATGAAGAAGAGGTCGCTCGGGTTGACGTTTCAACTCAATGCAACGTCAGAATGAGTCCGCAGCATGCCAAGGCTCTGGCGGCTCTGCTGGTTAAGCATGTTAAAGAATACGAGCAGCGGTTTGGGATTCTATTGCCACTACCGGAAGAAATTGCTGACTTCTGGAACGAACATATCAAGCGGGGGTGAGAAAATGTCTTTTACTACAATCCTCCGTCGTGACGAATTTATCCTGGGAAACACAACGTCAGCGCCACTCAAGGTGGGAAAGCGATCAACCGTACCCTCCGAACAGAAGTACCTTGTCGAATCCCTGTATGGCAAGTACGCTGGTGAGGTTTCTCTGACTGTCGCTCTCCTGGAAGAGCGTGCAAACGAGCGAAAGCGCGAAGAGAGAAAACTGAAACGCACTCTATGACGGGAAAAGCCTCTGCTTATGTGCTGGATAGCTACGCGTTGCTGGCGTACTTCCAGGCGGAGCCTGGCGGTCGGACTATTGCCTCTCTTTTACAGCAGGCACAAAGCACCTCTGACGTTCGGCTCTATCTCAGCGTGATCAGCGCTGGAGAAATCTACTACATCACCTGCAGGAAGCTGGGTGCCGACAAAGCAGAGGAACTCCTGAGTGATCTACGGAAACTGCCAGTAACCCTCTGTCAGGCTACAGAGGAGCGTGTGTTCTCTGCGGCGCGTATCAAAGCTGAATATCCGGTTTCATACGCAGATGCTTTTGTCGTCGGGCTGGCGAAGGAATTCAATGGTCTGGTAGTTACGGGTGATCCGGAGTTTAAGGCTGTGGAGCCATTGGTTGATGTCCTCTGGCTTGAGGCAGAGAGATAGCTCTATAACAACAGACCCTCCATAAGCGGAGGGTCTGTTTTATGAGAGCAAATCGCCCCTGAGGAGCGTCACCCCTCTACTAGCTGGGAAGTGCACTGCGGGCAGCGTGTGGCCTTCAGAGGGATGGTGGAGAGGCAATAGGGGCACTCCTTCGTGGTTGGCTCGGCAGCCTCTTCTTCTTTCTGTGCCTGGCGCTGCAACCGATTCACCCCCCGCACCAGCAGGAAGACGGCAAAGGCAACGATCAGGAAGCTGATCACGTTGTTGATGAACAGCCCGTAGTTGATCGTGACGGCCCCCGCCTCCTGAGCCGCCGCCAGCGTCTCGTAGTGCCCGCCGGAGAGGGTGATAAACAGGTTGGAGAAATCCACCCGCCCCAGCAACAGGCCGATAGGAGGCATCAGGATGTCGTTGACCAGCGAATTCACGATCTGGCTGAATGCCGCGCCGATGATGATGCCGATTGCCATGTCAAGCACGTTGCCGCGCAGGGCGAACTCCTTAAACTCCTTCAGCATACTGTCTCCTCCCTTACCGTGAAAAAGTAGCAGAAAGGCAAGCGTATCTCTGTAGCCTGTTCAGGGGCCCACTTCCACAACCAGGGGCTCATACCGGCAGGTGCATCCGCCGGGGCAGGAGCAACCTTCCACCGGCAGTTCTGGAATGACGGCGGGGTCCTTGGGATAGGTTCCCTGCGCCAGACGACAGGCCGGGCAGGCATGGAAGGGGGCGACGATGTAGACGCCCTGCGCACGCGGGCTTTCGAGGATGGCTTTCAGCGCATGCGCGCGCACCGAATCCACCCGCAGATCGGCCCCGCAGTTGGGGCACTCCAGCACATGATCCTCTGTGGTCGTATGGCAGATTGCACACTCGCGCATCAACGACTCCTTGATTGTGTAGATGGGAACAAACCCGATTTTACCACATTTGGAAATGCCTGCCGGAGGTCTGCTACTCCTCTCCGGCGGGGCGTTCATAGAAGCAGAGCATCGTTTTCCCGTACCGTCGCTGATCGTAGAGCGACAGGTTTTCCAGCGGAATCTCCTCGTATTCTCTGGGGTCCATCTGGACGATCACAATGCCTTCGGGGGTCAGCCACTCAGGGCGGGCGTCGATCAACTCAAGTGCCTTGCTCCACATGCCCTTATACTGCGGGGGGGCGATGTAGATCACGTCGAACCCGCCGTACTCAGCCGGATCACCCTTGAGAAAGGTGAAGGCATCCGTCCGGCGAACTTCCGCGCCATCTTCCAGGCCGGTGAGTCGGAGGTTCTCATGGATGGTGCGGATCGCGGCGCGGTTGACATCGAGGAAGAGGCAGTGCTCCGCTCCCCGGCTGAGTGCCTCGATCCCCACGCTGCCCGTCCCGGCGAACAGATCCAGCCAGCGCGTTCCCCGCACCCATATCCCCAGAATGTTAAACAGATTCTCACGGATGCGGGTCAGGATCGGGCGCGTGCTTTCACCGGGAACGGTCTTGAGCTTGCGTCCTTTGGCTTTGCCTGAGATCACACGTAAGGACATGGAAGGCTCCTTACTGGATGGGAACCCGGCAGGTGTTGCCGGGGGGCACTTCGATGATCGCTCCTCCCTCGGCGGCGCTCCCGTCGGGGCTGCGTACTGCGTAGCGGACGGGTACACCGGGCCGGGTTTCGATGCTCTGCTGTGCCCCGTCAGACAGGGTGAACAGGAATTCCTCCTCGCCCTGGGGGCCGCGCAGGATGTCAACGGTGAGGCCGGTGTTGTTGATGAAGATCAGCGTGGCGGTGTCCTCGCCCGTAGCGGTGCAGGCCTGCACGTCAAAGAGGAGCGGGCGCAGCGTCGGGGTCAGTTCCTCCGGCCCGCGAATCCCCAGCGCGGCGGAGGCGAGGCCGCTCCAGACGAGCAGCACCGTTGCCAGCATGGCGACCAGCGCGATCAGAACCGCCACCGCCATGATGGTTACGTCGCTGGTATGCCGTCGGCGAGGGGGAGGTTCCACCGCTTCGCTCTCCGGCTCGGAGCGGACGACGAGGCCGCCATCCACTTCGTCGGCTTCGTAGACCGGACGCTCAAGGCCCTGAGGAGGCGTCGGCCAGGCGACTTTCCTCCGCAGTGTGTGGAGCATCTGGTGGGCCTCCTCGTGGTCGGGGCGCAGCCGTATCACCTGCTCAAGACAGTGGACTTTCTGTTCGGTATCGTCGAGGGCGGCGGCGAGGAACCACCAGGCCGCGACGTTGTCGGGGTCTTCGCGGACCAGGTCGCCCAGTATGCGCCGCGCGGTACGTCTGTCGCCCCGGCGCAGGGCTGCCATACCTGCTTTCAGGAGATCATCACTCATGGCATAAGTATACCCGACTGCGGGGGGAGGGGGATAGCAGCGGGAGCGGATGGCAGGCGCCGGATGATGCGGGGATGAATTCGCAGCCGCCGGGGAGTGCTCTGCGAGCCACCCGCGCGATGCCCCCGCCGTTGCCTGCCTATCGGGGGCATGTTATACTTCGCGCCACGCGGGGCATCGGCCCCGTTGTTGTTGGGATGTGTGGTAATGAAACGGTGGCAGACTTTTCTAATCGGGCTGATTGTAAGCGTGGGGGCGCTGTTCCTGGCCCTCCGGCAGGCTGATTTCAACGCCATTCTAGAGGCGTTCCGCACGGCACGCTACGGGTTCGTCGTTCTGTCGTTCCTGCTGGTGATCCTGACCGATGCCGTGCGCGGCTGGCGCTGGATGGTGCTCACACAGGGGCGCCTCTCGCTGGCCGATGGCTTCTGGTTGTTCAACGTTGGGTTCTTTTTCAATAATGTCCTGCCGGCTCGTCTTGGGGAGTTCGCCCGCGCGGTGCTGGCCGGACGGCGGCCCGGTATGCACTTCACCAGTGCGCTTTCAAGCGTCATTGTCGAGCGGCTGTTTGATATGGTGTCGGTCGTGGTGCTGATCGGCATCGTACTGATCGGGCTTGACC
>DRKO01000472.1 GCA_011051745.1 Chloroflexota bacterium
AGTTCCGTTTTTGCATCAGACAGGAGAGAACAGGATGGGCGAACAGAAACACCGAATAGCGTTACTCACCGACAGCACGTGCGACATCCCCCCCGATTACGTTAAGCAGTATGATATCTTCGTCGTCTCGCAGTATGTGATCTGGGGCACGGAGGAACTGCGGGATATGATTGATATCGATCCCCGGTCATTCTATGAGCGGCTGGTGAAAGAGCCGGTTTCCCCCAAGACCTCTCAGCCGGTCGTCAGCGACTTTGTGAGAACGCTCGAGCGGGCCAGAGACGAGGGAGCCGAAGAGGCGGTGATCATCGTCATCAGCAACCAGTTGAGCGGTACGATCCTTTCGGCCCGGCAGGCGAAGGAGATGGTGGATATCCCCGTCCACGTTGTGGATTCGCTCTCGACCTCGATGGGGCTGGGCTGGCAGGTGCTGGCTGCCGCCCGCGCCCGCGAGGCAGGCGGCGATGCGCAGGCGATGATCGCGGCGGCGGACAAGACGCGCCAGACAATGCAGGTGATCTTCTCGGTGGATACGCTCGAATATCTGCACCGGGGCGGGCGCATCGGGGGGGCCGCCAAACTGGTCGGGACGGCGCTCCAGCTCAAGCCTCAACTGTATGTAGACCACGCCACCGGACGGGTCGAGCCAGGGGAACGCACCCGCACCCGCAAGAAGGCACTGAAGCGCGTCTACGAGGTCTTTTTCGAGAACATGGATACCAGCAAGCCCATGCACATCGCCGTGCTGCACTCCGCCGCAGAGGAGGAGGCGACCGGAATCTACGAGCGCATCCGGGAGGAGTACGAGCCGGTCGAGTTGCTGATGGGCAACGTCACGCCCGTGATCGGGACCCACACCGGGCCGGGAGCGATCGGGATCGTCGGATACTACGAAACATGAGAGCCTCGCTCCGATGAAGAGGCGCGCCCTGTTGCGTCCGGCGCGGGGTGTGCTATATATACAGCAGAGGCCGTGAAACCAGATACCGGAAGGCAGCAGCCAGTGACAGAGCCCCGGACACCGGAAGACGTTCAGGCCGCGCTCGACGCGCTGGGCCTTGATATTCGCGTTCGCATCTTTGAGACTTCAACCGCCACCGCTCAGGAGGCCGCCGACAGCGTCGGGACGGAACTGGGCAGCATCGTTAAGAGCCTGTGCTTTCTGGTGGGGGGCGAGCCGGTGATCGTGCTGGCCGCCGGTGATCAGAAGGTGGACGCTCGCAAGCTGGGCGCGTTGTTCGGCGTCAGCCGGAAGAAAGTCAGGATCGCGGACGCACAAACCACCCTCGAAGCGACGGGATATGAGCCGGGCGGCGTGCCGCCAGTCGGGCATGTGCGCCCGCTCCCGATTCTGATAGACGAGACGCTGAGCCGCTTTGAGATCGTGTACGGGGCGGCGGGGTCGCCGCGTGCGATCTTCGAGATTCCGTTCAAGACGCTGGTGGAGATCACCGGCGGGCGAGTGGCGGACCTCGCAAAGGAGTAAACGGGCGGCTGGCCGGTGGAGGCGATGGGCTGCCCCGCGCGGCCAGATGCCCCGAACAGGCCCTGTTTCGCCCGAGGGGACTCTGGTCTACAATAGGGGCGGCAGGTTGCTCTGGCGCGTTCCGCCCGGCAGGTGTGGAGAAGTCTCGTAGGGGCAAGGGACGCCTTGCTCTCTACTGTACGGGAAGGCGAAAGGCTCTCTTTTCGCGTTCCGCCTTACAGAGAGGAAGGGCTTGGAAACATGGCGAACCGCACAAACATGTGGAAGCGACTGGTACGACATACAGGGCTGGCCCTGCTGGTGGGCAGCCTGCTGGCAGCGTGCAATCTGGGGCAGCAGGCCCCGCCGGAGCCGGTCGAGGAGCAGTTGCTCACCCCCGGCGTGATTGTGCCCCAGCAGGAGGAAGGCGGCGTCGCGCCGGAGGCCCCGACGGCGACCCCGCTCATTCAGGTTCCCCCCACCGCCACGCCGACGCCGGAACTGCTCCCCTGGGAGCAGATTCAATCTATCACGGTGGACGGGACCACCCATCGGACACAGGAGCCGGTTACCGTTCGCGTAAAACGGGGGCGTGCCGTCTCGACAATGACCTGCTCATGGGTGCTTCAGGACACGGGGCAGACGGGGGCGCTGGGTACGCCGACCAGCACTCAGCTCGACGAGAACACCTTCGAGGATGTTTATATCTTCACGCCGCAGCAGGCGGGGACCTATTCGGTCAACTGCACCGGAATCGCCACCACGACGAGCGGACAGCGACAGGTCAGCGCCGTGGGGACGCCGTTCACGGTCGAGGCCAAGGGGTAGCAGAGGACCGCACGGGCAATCCCGAGGACGAGCCGGAATAAAGATGACGGGCGGCAGTGCGCTGCCGCCTTTTTCGTGGCCGGGGCGGGTGGTTTCAGGAGGCTTTTTTGAGGGAGCGCAGGGCGCGGGAGGCGGCCCCACGAACCCGCTCGTCCGGATCGGAGAGGGCGTAGCCCAGCGCGGCCCTTGCGATCTCCCCCCTGAAACCGCGCAGAGCCCGGACACACGCCAGCCGCACCGCCGGATCGGGATCGTCCAGCGCCTCGCAGAGATAGAGCATTCCCCGTGCGTCTTTCCGACGGCCCAGCGCCAGCGCCGCCTCCTCCCGCAGGGCAGCGAGCGGCGAGCGGCGTAACACATCCACGAGCGCACCGGTGGCGGCCTCACCCGGAATGGAACCCAGCGCGGACACAATCCGGCGCCGTACCAGCGTGGCCCGTACCTCCCGGAGCGCCTCCAGCAGGCAGGGCAACGCCTCTCCGACTCCGATCCGGGCCAGCGCATCAACCGCCCCCAGCCGGTCGTGGGTGCTGCTCTCAGGATGGCGGAGAATCCTTCCCAGCACCGGCACGGAGAGCGGATCGCCCAGCCGCCCCAGCGCCGCGATTGCCGCCTGCCGCACCTCGGCGTTGGGGTCGCGGGTCAGGTTTTCCAGCAGGGGGATGATGTCCGCATCCCCCAGAATGCTCAACGAGTCAATGATCCGCACCCGCTGATCGCGCCCCCCGCGCCAGGGTTTGACCTCCGGCAGCAGGTGGCCGGGGTCAACCAGCGCCAGCCGCTTCAGAAGCGCGTCACGGTAGAGAGGCCGCTGTTCCGGCGGGATCAGGCGGGCAACCCGCTTCAGCTCTTCGATTGAGGTCCACAGCCCCCGACTCAGGTAGTCGAGAACGGCCAGATCGATTCGCCGCGCCCCGCCAAGCTGCGGCTCAGCGCCGCTCAGACGCAATCTCCGGTGATCCCCGCCCAGCCGGGGGGCAAAGGCCGTTCTCCCTTCCGGCTCTCTCTCCCCGCTCAAGTTTCTTCTCCCCGTAAACCGTCGCTCACAACAGATCGCTCATATCCCACACGACGACCGGACCCTCGATCAGGCCGGAGGCCAGATATTTGCCATCCGGCGACCATGCCACGCTGTAAACATGGCTGGCGTGCTCCAGCCTGCGGATCACTTCCTGAAGCTCCACATCCCAGATCGCCACCGTTTTCCCCTGCACCTCTGAGGCGAGATAGCGCCCGTCCGGCGACCACGTCAGGGTGCGCTCCGCCGAGTCGGTGGGGGCCTGCTGTGCCCACATCTGCTCGCCGCGCTCCGTGCCCCACAGTACCAGACCGTCAGATGTCCGGGAGGCCAAGCGCCGACCATCCGGCGACCACGCCACGCGCCGGACGCCGTGGGCGTGTTTCAGCCGCCGCGCGGTCTCCCAGATCGTCGTGTCCCACAAGAGCACGAAGTTCCCCGCGCCGGAGGCCAGATACTGCCCATCGGGCGACCATGCGACCGCTTCGACGAGCGAGGCGTGCCCCTGCAACTCGCGCACCGGATTTCCACGCTCTACGTCCCAGATCGTCACCCGATCACCCTGCGAGCCGGAGGCCAGATGCCGCCCGTCCGGCGACCACGCCAGACTGCCGGTGTGGCCGACCGGCTCCAGCCGCCGCACGGGTTTCCAGTTCGCCGTGTCCCAGAGCGTCGCCGTCCCGTTCTCCGCCCCGGAGGCGAGATAGCGCCCCTCCGGCGACCAGGAGACGCCCCGCACCTCACCCCCGCGCCCTTTCAGGCGGCGCAACCGCTTCCAGCTTTTCCCGTCCCAGATCACGACCGACTCATCACCCGCCCCGGAGGCGAGATAGCGCCCCTCCGGCGACCATGCCACGCTTCGCACCCAGAGCGAATGCCCTTTCAGGATGTGCGCCGGTTTCTGCGCTGCCGCTCCGGGCGCGGGCCTGCCTTCCGCCCGGCTCAGTTTCTCCCCCAGCCCCTCCGGGTCCTCGTCTATGTCGGGATACCGGCTCCGCAGTTCCTCCCAGAGCCGCCGCGCCTCTTCGAGCATCATCCCATCGAGCGCGAGCAGATGAATCTGCCGGTAGAGCCGCCGGTACTCCTTCCGGCGGGCCAGCGCCTCAAGCCTCTGCTGCGAGTCTGCGATCAGGGCGCTTACCTGCTCCGGCAGGAAGTCCGGCGCGGTCCGGGTCAGGGTGCTGAGCAGACGCACGGCGGCCTCGTAATCCTCCTTCCGGCGGGCCTCCACCGCCCGCTGGAGGAGCGTCTCCGCGTCCGGCCTCCCGACGGCTGCGGGGGCTACCTGCTCCCCACCGGAGCGAGGCGGGGAGGCGCTTTCCAGCCTCCGCTCCATCACCCCCAGATCGCCGATCAGGTCGGCCAGCGCATCTTCAAACATCCGTGTGGCGAAGTCGGCGTACTGCACGCGGGCCAGTTCGGGGGGCAGCTCGATGTTACCCTGAAGCCGCAGCGGCAGGACTGGCCGACCGAGCTCCCGCGCGATTCGATATTCCTCCTGACAGTACTCCGAGGCGAGCGATTCGGGCGAGAGCACGTAGAGGAAGCAATCGCACCAGCGTAGCCGCTCCTGAATCGTCTCCCACCAGTCCACACCGGCGTGCAGGCGGTCGTCATACCAGACATCATGATACCGGCTCAGCCGCCGCGCCAGATTCTCGACAAACTGCCAGTCCACATGGGCATAGCTGATGAACAGCCTCACGGGCATACCCTCCGCCGCACGCGCTCCGCGCCCCTGTAAAGAACATCTTCATTTTAGCCCTGTTTACCGGTCGGGCAAGAGAGGGGGTGTGCCAGCGTGCGATCCGGGGCCGTGAATGAGGTTGTGTTCCCGCGCGGGGGTCTCTAGGGGTGCGGAGCTCCGATAGCCGGTATCGCCGTCCGCTCCTCCGCCAGCCGTTCGAGGACCGCCAGCAGCGTCTCCTGCCAGCCTTCATCATCGCGGGGAAGCCAGATGCCCGTCCGGCTGACACGCACGTTGTGCCCCAGGCGGCGCTGCAAGGCCGGACGATCCACGTGGGCCAGCCCCGTCAGCCGGATGCTGATCTGCCCCCCTTCGCTGAGGATGGCCTCGACGCCTGCCGCCAGCGCCAGATGCCTGACGCGCAGTTGATAGAGCAGGTTTTCGACCGGCGGGGGCAAGGGGCCGAAACGGTCGGCCAGTTCGGCGGCCAGATCGTTGATGGCCTGCTCGTCGTCCAGTTCGGCCATGCGGCGGTAAAGCTGGATGCGCAACGCCAGCTCCGGCACGTAGTCAGTCGGGATGTAGGTCGGGAGGGGCAGGTCAATCGTGACCGTCTCTCTCAGAGAGACGGGGGCCTGAGCGTCGGGCGGCAGGGACCCGTCGCGCTCAGCCCGCAGCCGCTTCACGGCCTGCGCCAGCATCCGGGTGTAGAGGTGGAAGCCGACCGCCGAGATGTGCCCGTGCTGGCGCATGCCGAGGATGTCGCCCGCGCCGCGTATCTCCAGATCGCGCAGCGCGACATCCATCCCCGCGCCGAGGTGGGTTTGCTCGGCGATGGTCTCCAGCCGGGCGCGGGCCTCCGGCGTAAGCTGGCTGTAAGGCGGGTGGAAGAAGTAGGCGAAAGCCTGCTCGGCACTGCGCCCCACACGCCCGCGCAACTGATAAAGCTGCGCCAGCCCGAAGCGGTCGGCCCGATCCACGATCAGCGTGTTGGCGCGGGGGATGTCCAGCCCGGCCTCGATGATGCTCGTGCTGACCAGCACGTCAATCTCCCCGGCGGCGAAACGGCTCATGATGGCTTCGAGTTCGCCCTCCGGCATCTGGCCGTGCGCAACGGCGATGGTGGCCTCTGGAACGAGGCGGCGCAACCGCTCCGCCCCGGCGTGGATCGTCCGAACGCGGTTATGCACGTAGAAGACCTGCCCGCCGCGATCCAGTTCGCGCAGGATGGCCCGCCGGATCAGATCGTCGTCGCGCCTGCCGACGTGCGTCACAACCGGCAGGCGTTCCTCCGGCGCGGTCTGAATGGTGCTGATGTCCCGCACGCCGGTCAGGCTCATGTAGAGGGTGCGCGGGATGGGCGTCGCGGTCAGCGTCAGGACATCAACCTCGGTGCGCATCCGCTTGAGACGCTCTTTGTGCGTCACGCCGAAACGCTGTTCCTCGTCAATGATCAGCAGGCCCAGGTCTTTGAAGACGACATCGTCGCTCAGGAGGCGGTGTGTGCCGATCACGATGTCCACCTGTCCCGACGCCAGCCCGGCGATCACTTCGACCTGCTCAGCGGGCGTCCGAAAACGGGAGAGCATCTCGACCCTGACGGGGAAGGGCGCAAGGCGGCGGCTGAACGTCTCGTAGTGCTGCCGGGCGAGAACGGTCGTCGGGACGAGCATCGCGACCTGTTTTCCGTCCATCACGGCTTTGAAGGCCGCCCGCAACGCGACCTCGGTCTTGCCGTAGCCGACATCACCGCAGATCAGACGATCCATCGGGCGGGGACGCTCCATATCGGCCTTGACCTCGGCCAGCGCCCGCAACTGATCGTCGGTCTCGATGTAGGGAAAGGAGGCCTCCAGTTCGTGCTGCCAGGGCGTATCGGGGCTGAAGGCGTGGCCGGTCACCATCTCGCGGGCGGCGTAGAGATCGAGTAGATCACGGGCCACCTGCTCGACCGCCTGCCGCGTCCGCTCCCTGACCCGCACCCATTCGGTCGTGCCCAGCCGGGAGAGGGCGGGCGGCTTATCGTCCGCGCCCGTGTAGCGGCTCAGGCGATCCACCTGATGGAGGGGGACGTACAGCGTATCGCCCCCGGCGTAGCTGAGGACCAGATACTCCCGCTCGACGCCGCCCAGGGTGCGCTTTTCGAGCCCCTCCAGCCGCCCGATGCCGTAGTCGGCGTGGACGACAAAGTCGCCGGGGGAGAGATCGGCGAAGAAGTTCTCCGGCGCGACGGCACGCCGCCGGGGCCTGCGACGCGGCTCAGGACGCGCCCAGCCGAATATCTCGGCATCGCTCAGCAGGAGGGTGGTCGTCTCCCCCTCCCGAAGCATCCAGCCCCCGGCCAGTGTGCCCTGCACAAAGACCGGCAGGCCGGGCGGCGGTGGCGCGGGTAGATCGCCCGTCGCCCTGAGTTCCCCCTGCAGGCTGTGCTCACGCCACAGCCCGGCCAGACGTTCCGCCTGCCGCGAGACGATGACGAGCCGCTCCCGCGCCTGCCGTGAGCTTTCGCGCAGGCGGTCGAACAGCCGCCGGAGCTGCCCGGCGTAACGCGGGCCGGGCGTGAACAGGTCGCCGAGCGGAAGCGACTCCTCCGGCGTCCCGCCCAGTTGAAGCACCCTCGCCTGCGCCAGCGCGTCACTCAACTGATCCCAGGTGACGAACGGCAGGGGCATGTCCTCTGGAATGTCGCCCGCCTCCAGATGGGCGTAGCGCCTGCTGAGGGCCTGCGCCTCCAGATCGGCGACCGTGTCGGCCAGATCGTCCCGGTCATCCATCAGCACGAGCGCACCGGCGGGCAGGTAGTCGAGCAGGCTGGCCGGATCGGCGTACATCCAGGGCAGATAGTATTCGAGAACCGGAAAGGCGACCCCCTGCCTGAGCGCGACCTGATCCGGAAGGACGCCGGGGGGGAGGTCTTCTTCCGGGGGGCGCGAGGCGAACCAGCCCGCCAGCCGTTCGGCGGCCTGCGGCCCGTAGAGGGGCAACGCCTCACGGGCGGGGGTGATGGTCACCTCCGGGCAGGCCTTCAGGCTGCGCTGGGTGGCCGGATCAAAGGCCCGTAACGACTCGATCTCGTCGCCCCACAGTTCGATGCGCACCGGCCACGCGGCGGCAAGAGGATAGATATCGAGGATGCCGCCCCGACGGCTGTACGTGCCCGGCTCGACAACCACCGGCGAAGGC
>DRKO01000473.1 GCA_011051745.1 Chloroflexota bacterium
CGGTGCAGGCCCGCTAGCGGAAACGTCCGGTTGCCATCAGGGGACGGTGACAGCGTACACAGTGGCGGGCGTGGTAGTCGTTGAGGGCGTGGCAGTGGGCACAGACGCGGCTCTGGACGAATGGCGTGGACATCTGCGCGTTGAGCATCTCCCCGATCAGGCGGCAGGAGGAAGGGGGCGTGCCCAGCGTGACCAGAGTCGCGCCAGCGAGGACAAAGACGGCCCAGTAATGGGGTTCCGGTTCTTCTCGCCGGACGCGTTCTACCCTCAGTGCACCGAGGTCAACCTGAGGGGCAAGGGTAGCGCCAATGAGCACACAGGTAGGGCTGCCGCCCATCACCGACGCCGTCGCGATGTCGGCGGTGATCGTGGGCGCGACGATCAGCAGGCCGGGAATCTCGTGGCCCGGACCCCGATCACGAAAAGAGAGGCTCTCTCCCTTCAGGTACGGCTGCCACTCCGCGCCGGGGGCAAGGTATTTACCTGCTTCCAGCGCGTCGTACAGCAGGGCTTTAAGGTCTGCCAGCCGATTCACGAGTCGTGCCTGCTCTTCCTCCTCGCTCTGTTCGAGGCGAGGAAATTGTTTTCCCAAGAGACGGGAGCGGTTTTTCTTCCGGGAACCGGGCCGATCATTCATGCTGGAGTCCCTTTGCACGCCGGGAGGGCCAGTAGCTACCGGCAGACGTTCCGTGCGGCTCGTGGGGCCGGAGGTTCGCGCCGGGGGTGCGTTGAGCAGGTCTCTGAGCGTTTCGCTCAGTATAGATCAAATTTCCCCAAGTTCAAATGTGGCTCCGCCGGGGCCTTTGTCCTGAGGATGTGAAGCGGCTGCGTGGGCCCGCCAAGGAGTGGACAGGATGAGCATATTCAACGGCAAGCGACTGACCAACGTCACCTTTAAGCTTGATATCGAGCGGATGCGGCGCGGCTGGTACTCCGACAAGTATTTTGAAAACGTGGGCAACATGCTGGCGACCCTCAGCAAGCAGGGCTATACCTTCCAGTCGTCAAGCCCGCGCGGACTCGACGGACGCTTCAAGGGGCTTCCGGTCGGCGATATGCAGGTTGAGATGCAGTGGTTCACGCGCCGCAAGCCCGCCGCGCTGGTGGCCGGCGTGGATAAAGCGCTTTCGATGCTTTACCACTGCACCGGCTACTTCGACGAGAACGGCGAGTTTGTGGAGACGTGGGATCAGCTAGAGGTCGAGGCGGTGCAGGACGGCGTGTTTGTGCGCTATGAGGGCGACCCGCTCAACGTCCAGCCGGTGCTCAAAGTGCGGGGCGTGTACCGTCACTTTGCCATGCTGGAAACGCCGACGCTGGGGATTCTCTCGCGCGCCAGCCGCATCGCGACAAACGTCTACAACACGCTTGTGGCGGCCAGAGGCAAGCCGGTGCTGTTTTTCCCGGCCCGCTTCGACGTTCACGAGGTGCAGGCGGCTGATGGATACGCCTACGATATCGCCGTGCAGCGGTACAATATGGACTATGACCGCCACCTGAGAAGCTTCGTCAGCACCGATGCGCAGGGGGACTGGTGGGGCGGGCCGGGCGGCGGGACGGTTCCCCACGCGGTGATCGCCTGCTTTTTTGCCAACACCACCGAGGCGATGCTATGCTTCGCGGCCACGCAACCGCCCCACGTGCCCCGCATCGCCCTTGTGGACTTCAACAACGACTGTGTGGGAACCTCGCTGGCGGTAGCAAAGGCGATGTTCGAACGCTACCGCGATCTGAAGGCGGCAGGGCAGGATCAGGAGGCCGAGAAATTCCGCCTCTTTGGCGTGCGGCTGGACACCAGCAGCGACGTTCGGGATGTCGCGCTGGAGCCGATGGGCGATCCGACGCTTGATCTGGGGGTCAATCCGCGTCTGGTGGTGGCCGTTCGCAAGGCGCTTGATCGGGCCTGGGAGAGCTGGGACCTGCCGGCTGCGTGGCAGGAGGAGGCACGCAACTACTGCCGGGGGATTCGGATCGTCGTCAGCGGGGGGTTCAACCCGGAAAAGATCGCCCGCTTTGAGCGGCTGGGCGTTCCGGCGGATATTTACGGCGTCGGCTCCAGCCTGATGGCGAACGACTCAAAGACGAACACGGACTTCACGGCGGACGTGGTGCGCATCAAAGTCGGGGATGAGTGGGTTGACATGGCGAAGGTGGGACGCCGGGCCTGCGATAACCCCGATCTGGAGCCTGTCCCAGTAGACTATGCCACCCGGAAGGATTGCTGCGCCGATCTGGAGTGAGCCGCTCTCACCGTAATTGCTCGATGAGCGAGCGCTGGCCCGCGCGCCAGAGGTAGAGGTATACGGGCGGGTCGAGGCGACGCCCGTCTGCATCGAACGCCAGCGAGTCAACCGGCGTGCCGCTGAGCGGAATCCCCTCGCGGGCGGCGGCCTCGCGGATCGCCACCCACGTGGCCTGATAGGCCGTGATCGAGAGCAGGCCGGGTGGAGCGCCGAGGCTGCCTTCCTCGTATCCGGCGATGAAGGCCTCGAGCTGTTCGGGGGGCCAGCCGCTATCCTCTGCCTCTGCCGCTCCGCTGACGAAGTAGACCCCTTCCGCTTCTCCCTCCGTGAGGGCGTAAAACTGGCCCAGCCCCCACACCGGCCCGCCGATCAGCGTCTCTGCCCTGCCCTGTGCGTGGAGGGCGCGGAGCGCTTCCACGCTGGCGAGGACATCTTCCGGAGCGTCTATCAGGGTGAGAGCCGTCAACCCTTCGCGGGTTGCCCATGCCCCGGCGGCGGCTTCTAACTGCGCGGACGAGGGCGAGAGATTGTAAAGGCCGGGCGCGTGCCGGAACTCCGCCGGACTGAAAGTGACGAGGGGTAACCCTGCCTCTTCATAGACGGGCAAGGCGGCCTGCGTGGTCTCATCGCGCCAGTGACCCAGCACGATCACCACGTCAGGGTCCACCGAGAGCCTGCGGGCCTGCTCGATGGCCTGAAGAGGATCGCCGCCATCGTCGTAGGCCACGATCTCGATGCCCAGCCCCCGGGATTCGGGGCGAGCGGCCCACTCACGGACTGCGAGCCGCGCGGCGGGGATCACGTCATAGCCGATCTCCCGATAGCGACCCTCAAACGGCGCGACCAGCCCGATCTTTACCACGTGGGGCGGCGTTTGCAGGCAGCCGGTGAGCAGGATAAGGATCAACATCACCAGCACCCCGCGCGGGGCAGGGGGGCGCTGGCGGGGGCGACGCCGCTTACTGGCAGGCATTGCCGACGTGCTCCTCGAACGTCTCGGAAAAGACATGCCGCCCGCTGCCGTCGCAGGTGGCCCTGAAATAGTAGTAAGGGGTTTCGGCGGGGTAGATCACCGCCATGATGGAGTCCAGACCGGGATTTGCGATGGGACCGGGCGGCAGGCCGGGATACAGATAGGTGTTGTAGGGTGAATTGACGGCCCGATAGTCGGCCTGTGTCAGGTTGAGGTTCCACCACTGGCCGGTTTCGGGCTGGTAGCCCATCGCATACTGGACGGTCGGGTCGGCCTCCAGACGCATCCCGGCGGCCAGCCGGTTGAGATAAACGCTCGCGATGGTGGGACGTTCGTCCGGGACAACCGCCTCACGCTCCACAATCGAGGCCAGCGTGATCACTTCGTAGACCGTCAGGCCGTTGTTCAGGGAGTCAAGCCGCATCTGAGGGGTGTATTTTTCGTCGAGGTTACGGAGCATCCGCTCGACCAGATCGGTTGCGGGGGCGTCTTTCTCAAGGCGGTATGTATCGGGGAAGAGGAAACCTTCCAGCGTGGCCCCTTCCGGTATCTCAGCCGCGATGCTGATCTGAGGGGAGACGATCACGCCCGCGCCGGTGGCCTGAAGGAACTCCGCCCCGCTGAATGGAATCTCAGGCTGCTGATCGATCCAGTCGGCGATCTGCTCCCGCCGCCAGCCTTCGGTGATTCGGACGGTCACCTCCGGCGGGCTGGCATCGGTGAGGGCCTGAGCGATCTCCGGAATGGTCATACCAGGTGTGAGTTCGTAGCTGCCCGCTTCAAGCTGCCGGTCTAACCCGTAGTAGCGCAGGTAGTTCTTGAACAGCGTCGCATCGCTGATCAGCCCCAGCGACAGGAGGGCATCGGCGACCTGAGAGGCGTTCTGACCGGGGAGAATTTCCACCGTTACGGGTGTGGTATCGTCGCTGACCGGCTCGCGGAGCGCGTCCCGGTTGAGGGCCAGATAGGCGCTCAGCCCGGCGGCCTCGACCGGGCCGAGGGCCGGATTGACCGTTAGCTCGAACTGAACGGCGACCGTATCGCCCTGCCGCTGGAGGTTCCTGAGCGTCAGCGCCCCGGCGATGCCCAGAAGGCTGATGATAACGGCCAGTATGAGGAAGCGCACTGCCAGTTGAACCGGACTGAGGCGCTTACGCGATGTGCGCGAGTGTCTCGAGCGGCTTTCCCGGCTCATGAGTGGCCCCTCCTGAATCCAGATAGTCCTGCAAGATCGCCGCTGCGGCGATGTCATCCAGCGGCTCCCTCCGCTGGCGACGCCCGCGTCTGCCCCGGCGACGGCGTATCGCCTGCGCGTCCAGCGACGAGTAGCTCTCGTCCCAGAACACGATCGGCTGCTCAACAACCTGCGCCAGTTCACGCGCCCAGTGGATCACGGCCCTGGCCTGCTCTCCGATCCCTCCCTTCGAATCGGTGGGCAGGCCGATGACGATCTTCACCACCCCGGCTTCCTCGATGATGGCCTGAAGTTCGGCGAAGTCCTCCTCCGGCGTCCGGCGGGTGAGGATGCGATGCGGCGTGGCGAACAGGCCCAGTGGATCGCTGAGCGCGATCCCGATCCGGGCTTTGCCATGATCGATCCCCATCAAGCGGCGCGACTCACCCATTACGAACCGCCAGCCTCTACCTCAATGCGCAGAGGGAGCAGGGGAGCCAGAGGCCAGAAAGGCGGCCATACCTCGATGGAGGGGGGCGCTTCGAGCGCGTAGGCGTTTTCAAGCCGCGTGATCGCCTGACGGATACCCCGCCCGCGCACAAGCCGACGCACCTCGTCCGGGTCAATCGTGGCCGAGACATCGCCCGCCCCCTGCATGATGAATTGTACCCGGTACCGATCGTCAACTTCGACTACTTCCCCCCGCCGAAAAACCAACGATCCCGCTCTGATCTGATACCCCGGCCCGATCCGCTCCACGATCTGCTCGTAAACCACCTGCCGCGCCAGCCGTTCATCAATCGCCACACCCTGAACGGTAGCCCGCATCGTGAGGCTGGCTTCGTCGGCAACCTGCCCCACGAACCCCAGGTAGGTTTCCGATTCGATCAGGACGATAGAGAGCGACTCAAGGGGGATGAACTCGGCATCCTGCAGGGCAATGAACGGATCGGTCTGCATCTCGGCGAAGGCTCGCTGCTGAAGCTGCTGGAGAACAATCGCCCGCAGCCGCTCGTGATCCTCGGCTGAGACGGAGCGCACCTCGACCGTATCTCCGCCGCGTGTGGGTTCCGGGTTGGTGACGGCCACGCGGGAGGCGAGTGGCCCTTCCACCTGATTGATGCGATTGCCGGGCAGGTTGCCTTCAAAGCCCGGCTCGAGGGCCTCGATGGGGACTTCAACTGTCTCCCCCACCTGACCCGGCAGGGTCGCGTCGGCGAGAGTCACAAAGCGAACCGGACGGGATGCGCTCGTTCGGATGACCGTTCCGGCGGGGATGGTGACCTGATCGGGGATCAGGTTGGTGAAGAGGGCCGTCCCCTGCGCCTTCTCCGAGGGTTGCTGGGTTGTGCCGGTGGTGTCCACTGTGGCGGCGGCCTCGACCGTGACGCCGATCAGGCGGGCCGGAATCAGGCTGCGCGTCAGGTCTACCTCGCTCGCCTCCGGATCGGCGGTGATGGTCGTCGTCACGGAAACCTGATTGGCCGCCGGAGTCAGATAGACGGTCGCGCCCGGCACAATGGCGATGACTCCGAGCAGCAACACGGCCAGAGCGACCCCGAAAATGGCGATGGCGAGAGCCTTCCGGGCTTCCGGCGAGAGGGATGGCGAAGGGGCCTGCAAGCGGGTTCCGGCCTCGACCAGTTCCACATCAATGGAGCGAGGGCGTCGCCTGCGCTGGATGATCAGCCGGGCACGCTGTGTTTCCCAGTAGCGTTTCCGGCTGGCTTCAACGGTTCGGAAGCAGGCGATGCCCAGTTCGTGGGCGTGTTCGGTGACGATCGGATCGCGGGTGATGAGGGCAAGCTGAGCGCGTCGCCGGGTGGCCTCGCGCTGGATGAGAACCAGGTCCAGCTTGCGCTGAAGGATGGGCTGGCGCGGATCATCAGGGAAGACCAGCAACACCCGCCTGGCGCGAACCCAGCCCAGCTTGTCCCGCACGGAGACGACATCGTCGTCCGGCTCAAGGCGAATGATCTGTTCTTTCACGGCTGCCTGTCCGCTTCAGGCACAGGCCGACAGGCCCACGTCGGGATGCGACGCCACCCTGTCGGCCTCTATGCGCTGGTGATCCAACCCTTCCTCACTGTTTGAGGGTCTCGATGACGATCTCTTCAGCCTTTGCGATGGCGTCCGGCAGTTTATCGGGGTTCCTGCCACCCGCCGTAGCGAAGTCCGGCCTGCCACCACCGCCGCCGCCTACCAGCCGAGCGATGCTCCCGATCAGCTTCCCGGCGTGCAGACCGCGCTCGACGAGATCGGGCGTGATCTTGGCGACCAGCCGGGCCTTGCCGCCAATGTTGCTCCCCAGCACCACAACGCCGCTCTGCATACGCTCACGGGAGCGGTCGGCCATCCAGCCCAGCAACTCGTCGTCGGCGACTTCGACCTGCGCGATCAGCAGCCTGGAGCCGTTGATCTCGGTGGCCTGCGCGAGAAGGTTTTCCAGGGTGCTCCGGGCCTGACTCTGTTCCAGGCGGGCGATGGTCTGCCGGGCTTCTCTCAACTCCTCCAGCAGGCTTTGCACGCGCTCTTCGAGGGCCTCCGGCTCACTTCCGAGGAGCGCGGCCACCGCGTCGAGCATCTCCAGCCGATTCTGGATAAGCTCGTGGGCCGCCCGTCCGGTGACGGCCACAATGCGCCGCACACCTGCGCTGCTGCTCTCTTCCTTCACGATCAGGAAGGGCCCGATCTCCCCCGTTGTGCGGACGTGAGTCCCCCCGCATAGCTCGTAGCTGAAGCGGTCTTCCGCCTTCTCTTCGGGCACGGTGACGGTTCGGACCACGTCGCCGTATTTCTCACCAAAGAGCGCCATCGCGCCTTCCCGCCGTGCTTCCTCCAGTTGCTTAAACGCCACCTCGACCGGCAGATTGGCGAGTATCATCTCGTTGACCCGATCGGTGATCCGGCGCAACTCCTCGCGCGTCAGCCGGGCGTTGTGGGTGAAGTCAAAGCGCAGGAGGTCGGGCGCGACGAGAGAGCCTTTCTGCCGGACATGCTCGCCCAGCACGGCCCGCAGGCTGGCATGTAGCAGGTGGGTGGCGGTGTGATTGCGCATGATGTCCCAGCGACGGAGAACGTCAACGGCTGCCGTCGCCCGGTCGCCTTTCCGGGGGCTGCCCTTCACCACCCGCCCGACGTGGACGATCAGCCCGCCGACCGGCTGGCGCATATCCGTGACCTCAACCTCCCAGCCGTCGCCGGTGATGGTTCCGGTGTCGCTGACCTGCCCGCCCGATTCGACGTAGAAAGGCGTCTCGGCCAGAACGATCTCGACCGTGTCTCCCCGGTCGGTGCGCTCGACCGGCTGGCCGTCTTTCAGGATCGCCAGCACGCGGGTTTCGCGGCTGAGGCGGTCGTAATCATACGGATCGTAGATCACGCCCTCCTCGCCCAACAGGCCCCCGGCCTGAAGCGAATTAAGCTCCTCTTTGTAGACATGCTGATCGGTGATGACCCCTGAGGTGTCGCCTGCTTCTTCCCGGTGGCGCTGCATGGCTTTCTGAAAGCCCGCCTCGTCCACACTTAAGCCGTGTTCCTGAAGCAGGTCGCGCGTGATCTCGAAGGGGAGCCCGTGCGTGGCGTAGAGGAAAAACGCCTCCTCGCCGCTCATCCCGGTTTTTCCACTGGCGAGCAACTCCTCGATCATGCTGTCCAGCACGTTGAGCGAGTGCTCCAGCGTCCGCATGAAGCGCTCTTCTTCCGTCCCGACCTGATAATGAATCGCCTCGCGGAACTGGCGTAACTCTGGATAGATGTCCCCCATCTTTTCGATGACGGCATCCGCCACGTGGATGAGAAACGGTCTCTCCACCCCCATACTGTGGGCAAAGCGCAAGGCCCGCCGGATCAGCATACGGGGGATGTATTCGCGCCCTGTCGTGCCGGGGTTGACGCCGTCTGCGATCAGGAAGGTGACGGCCCGCATGTGATCGGCGATCACGCGGTAGGCAACGTAGTGCTCCTGACGAAAAGCATCGTCGTGCCCCAGCACTTCCTGCGTGGCGTCCATAATGTCGGTGAAGAGGTCGGTGTCAAAATTTGAGGGGACATCCTGCAGCACGGCGACAAGCCGCTCCAGCCCCATGCCGGTGTCCACACCGGGCGCGGGCAACGGCTCGTCGTACTGGCCGGTGTGTTCCGGATCGGGCTGCGTGCGGTTGAACTGCATAAAGACCAGATTCCAGAGCTCAAGGAAGCGATCGTCCTCCCTCGTCAGAGAGTCAATGATGCTGTCTTCGCCCAGCTCCGGGTTGAGGTCCCAGTGAATCTCGGAGGTAGGGCCACAGGGACCGGTTTCGGCCATCTGCCAGAAGTTCGTTTTGGCCCCCATGCGGGCCACACGCTTCGGATCAATCCCGATCTCCTGCGTCCAGACGTTGTAGGCCTCCTCGTCGGTCTCATAGACGGTGAAGGCCAGCCGCTCCGGCGGCAGTTCGTAGACTTCGGTCAGCAGTTCGTAGGCGTAATGAATCGCCTCCCGCTTGAAGTAGTCCCCAAAGCTGAAGTTGCCCAGCATCTCAAAGAAGGTGTGATGCCGGGGCGAGGGGCCTACGTTCTCCAGATCGTTGTGCTTACCGCTGATGCGCATGCACTTCTGGGCGGTTGTCGCGCGGGTGTAGGGGCGCTTCTCCTTCCCCAGAAACACGTCCTTGAACTGTACCATCCCCGCGTTGGTGAACAGCAGGGTTGGGTCGTTTCCCGGAACCAGCGATGAGGAGGCAACCACCCTGTGGCCTCGCCCGGCAAAGAAATCGAGGAAAGC
>DRKO01000474.1 GCA_011051745.1 Chloroflexota bacterium
AAGGGGCTGCTCGCCGGAGAGAGGGTGTGAAAATGCGGATCGTCGTCGGGGCTGACCATGCGGGCTATCCGTTAAAGGAGGCCCTGAAGGAGTTCATCGCCGGTCTGGGGCACGAGGTGCTGGACGTCGGGACGGACAGCACCGAGTCGGTGGACTACCCCGATTTTGCCCGCGCGCTTGGAGAGGCGATTGTGCAGGGTAAGGCTGAGCGGGGCGTCCTGATCTGTGGAAGCGGCGTCGGAGCGAGCATCGCCGCCAATAAAGTGCCCGGCGTTCGGGCCGCCGTCTGCCATGATACATATTCGGCCCATCAGGGTGTTGAGCACGACGATATGAATGTTCTGACGCTGGGGGCACGAGTGATCGGCGTCGAACTGGCGAAAGAGCTGGTGCGGAGCTATCTGGCGGCGGCGTTCACGGGGGAAGAGCGCCACGTACGCCGCCTGGGTAAGATCCGCGCCATTGAGGCTGAATACAGCAAACGGTAAGGCCGGAGATGCCGGTCGGGTCACGGGGTCTGCCTGTTTTGAGCAGGCGGCCCCGTGCCAGCCAGTGCCATGCCAGAGGGAGAGGCAGAGAGTGGGCGCAGAAGCAGTCGAGAGTCCGTTGTGGGCTGAACCCCACATCCGGCAGGGTGTTGAGCCGGTTTCTATCGTGATCTTCGGGGCAACGGGTGATCTCACCGCCCGTAAGCTGGTCCCGGCCCTGTTCAGTCTGGCGCAGGAGGATATGCTGCCGCCGGGCTTCGGTATTGTGGGTTTTGCCCGCCGCCCCTGGAGCCATGAGGATTTCCGGCAGAAGATGCGCGATGGCGTGGAGGCGTTCAGCCGCCACCCACCGGATGAGCAGTCTGTGTGGGAAGGCTTCGCCGCAAATCTCTTTTACGTGCGTGGCGGCTTCACCGAGGGGGAGCGTTACGCCGTTCTGGATCGCTTCCTGCGGGAGCAGGCCGAAGCGGAGGGGCGGCCAGACAACCGCCTCTACTATCTGGCCGCGCCGCCCCAGTTCTACGCCGAGATCATCGCCCACCTGGGACGGGCACGCATGGCCCGCGACAGCGAGGCCGGGTGGCGACGGATCGTGATCGAAAAGCCCTTCGGGTATGACCTGAAGACGGCCACCGAGCTTAACGAGATCGTTCACCTGGTTTTCGGCGAGGAGCAGATCTATCGGATCGATCACTATCTGGGCAAGGAAACCGTCCAGAATATCCTGGTTCTGCGCTTTGCCAACGCCATCTTTGAGCCGATCTGGAACCGCCGCTATGTGGATCACGTTCAGATCAGCGTGGCTGAGTCGGTCGGGATCGGCGGACGGGCGGGATACTATGACCAAGCGGGCGTCATCCGGGACATCTTTCAGAACCACATCCTGCAACTCCTGACGCTGGTGGCGATGGAGCCACCCGTTGCCTTCGAGGCCGACGCTGTCCGGGATGAGAAGGTTAAGGTCCTGCGGGCGATGCGCCCCATGAGCCACCACGAGATCGAGACGCACACGGTGCGGGCGCAGTACGCGGCCGGGGTGGTAAATGGCGAACACGTGCCCGGTTACTGTGAGGAGCCGAACGTCGCTCCCGATTCCCAGACGGCGACTTATGCAGCGCTTAAGTGGTATGTGGATAACTGGCGCTGGCACGGAGTCCCCTTTTATCTACGCTCCGGGAAACGCATGGCGACCCGCGCGACGGAGGTTTCGATCCACTTCAAGCGTCCGCCCCATCTGCTGTTTGACGCGATGGATGACGAGGAACTGCGTGCCAACGTGCTCGCCCTGCGCATCCAGCCGGACGAGGGGATCGCACTCCGGTTTGAGGCCAAGCTGCCGGGGCAGGGGATGGCGCGGCGTTCAGTGACGATGGATTTCAGCTACCGCGAGTCCTTCGGGGCAACTTCTTCACCGGATGCGTACGAGCGTCTGCTGCTGGACGCCATGCGCGGGGACCCCACGCTTTTTGCTCGTAGCGACGAGATCGAGTGGGCCTGGCGGCTGATCGATCCGATCTTTGAGGGCTGGCAGAGCGAGTATGCGCCCCCGCTGGAGACATACGAGGCGGGCACGTGGGGGCCGCGCGGCGCGGATGAATTGCTGGAGCGGGATGGCCGTCGCTGGCGGCGGTTGCTCGACGGGTAGCACGCGGGCTCTGGCTGAGGAGACCGATCTCGGCTATGATCTGAAAGCAGGGGTTCCCTGCGGAAGGTCATCAGGAGGATTAGCCGGGGCTGCGGTGGAAGAACCCGCGCCGGAAGGAAAAGCCTGTGACAGAGATCGTCAGACTCCCTGACGCGGAGGCAGTCGCCCGCGAGGCTGCCCGCCGCTGGATAGAGATCGCCCGGCAGGCGGTCGAGGCGCGGGGCGCGTTCCGGATCGCGCTCTCAGGAGGCGAGACCCCTCGCCTGCTCTACCGGTTGATGGCTTCTGAACCCTGGCGCGATCAGGCTCCCTGGGCCGAGACGCATGTCTTCTGGTGCGATGAGCGGCGTGTCCCTCCCAGCGATCCCCGGAGCAATTACCGGATGGCGCGGGAGACGCTCCTCGATCATGTCCCGATCCCGTCGGAGCAGGTCTACCGTATGCAGGGAGGGGGCCTGATCAGCAGCGCGACCTCCGACTATGAGGAGAAGTTACGCCGCCACTTCAGGCTGGGGAGGGGGGAATGGCCGCGCTTTGATCTGATCCTGCTGGGGATGGGGACTGATGGGCATACCGCCTCGATTTTCCCCGGTACGCGGGCGGTCAGCGATCTGAGCCACATGGTGCTCGTTTACGAAGTTCCGCAACTGGGGGTTGAGCGTATGACGCTCACCCTGCCTGTGATCAACAACGCACGTCATATCCTGTTTCTGGTGGTTGGCGAGGAGAAAGCGGAGACGCTGGCCGCTGTTCTGGAGGGCGATTACCGCCCCAGCACCTACCCGGCTCAGGCCGCCAGGCCGGTGGATGGCACGCTCACCTGGCTGGTGGATGAGGCCGCCGCTTCCCGCCTGACCGCCAACTGATCCGGCGTCCCCGTTGGCAGGTTACCCCATAATCCGAACGTCAACTGTATAGCTGCGCGGCTGATGCGCGTCTGGTGGATGAACGATGCCGAACCGACTGGCAAACGAAACAAGCCCCTATCTGCTCCAGCACAAAGACAATCCGGTAGACTGGTATCCCTGGGGCGAGGAGGCTTTCGAGCGGGCACGGGCGGAGGACAAGCCGATCTTCCTCAGCATCGGCTACTCGGCCTGCCACTGGTGTCACGTGATGGAGCGCGAATCCTTCGAGGACGAGGAGACCGCCGCCCTCATGAACGAGCACTTTATCAACATCAAGGTGGACCGCGAGGAACGCCCGGACGTTGACAGCGTCTATATGAACGCCGTACAGGCCCTCACCGGGCGGGGCGGCTGGCCGATGTCGGTCTGGCTGCTGCCCGATGGGCGGCCTTTCTTTGGGGGAACCTATTTCCCCGATACGCCCCGGCACGGTCTCCCCTCTTTCAGGCAGGTCTTGCTTCGTGTTGCGGCGGCCTATCGTGAACAGCGTGACCTGCTGGAGAAGGAGGCGGACAGCCTGACCAGAGCGATCAGCGGGCGGGTGCTGCTGGAAAGTGAGCGCAACCGGACTTTCTCAGCCGAGACGCTGAAAGTGGCCTTTCAGGGGATCGCTGCCCGTTATGATGCCCGGCACGGCGGCTTTGGCTCCGCCCCCAAGTTCCCGCCCGCCATGACGCTTGAGTTCCTGTTGCGGCTACACCGGCGTTACGGTTGGCCGCAGGCGCTTAAGATGACCACCCACACGCTTGATCGGATGGCATGGGGTGGGATGTATGATCAGGTTGGCGGTGGCTTTCACCGCTACTCGGTGGATGCTCTGTGGCTGGTCCCGCACTTTGAGAAGATGCTTTATGACAATGCCCTCCTGATCCGCGCTTATCTCTATGGCTATCAGGTGACGGGGGAGCCTCGCTACCGCCGCGTTGTTGAGCAGACGGTCGAGTACATCAGGCGCGAGATGACCGATCCGCAGGGCGGCTTTTACAGCTCGCAGGACGCGGATAGCGAGGGCGAAGAGGGGAAGTATTTCGTCTGGACGGAGGAGGAACTCCGCGCTGCGCTGGGAAGCTCGGTCAACGTCGAGGCGGTGCTGGACTACTGGGGCGTGAAGGCAGGCCCCAACTTTGAGGGGCGCAGCATTCTGTGGGTCCCTGAGGAACCGGAAAAGGTCGCTGCCCGCAACGGCCTGAGCGTTGAGGCGCTGCGGGATGAGGTGGAAAAGGCGCGGCAGACCCTCTCTCAGCGGCGCGAAGAGCGCATCAGGCCGGGCTGTGATGACAAGATTCTGACCGCCTGGAACGGGCTGATGATCAACAGTCTGGCTCAGGCAGGTCGTGCGCTGGGGCGTGAGGAGTACGTTCGGATGGCTACCCGCGCGGCGGATTTCATCCTGCGCGAACTTCAGCAGGATGGGCGGCTGCTTCGCTCCTGCAAAGACGGACGAGCCAGGTTTAACGCCTATCTGGAGGACTATGCTTTCCTCACAGAAGGGCTGATCGAGCTTTATCAGACGACGTTTGATCTGCGCTGGTTCAAAGAGGCGCTGGCCCTTACCGGGAGAATGGTTGATCTGTTCTGGGATGACGAGGCAGGCTTTTATGACACTTCCCACGATCATGAGGAACTGGTAACCCGGCCTCAGGAGCTGGCCGATAACGCCACTCCGTCTGGAACCTCCTCAGCGGTGGCCGTCCTGCTGCGGATGGCGATTCTGGCCGGGCGAGAGGACTGGCGCGAGCGGGCCGAGCGCATCTTGAGCCGTCTGAATTCGGCGATTCAGGGCTACCCTTCGGCCTTCGCCTATCTGGCCTCGCAGTTCGACTTTGCCCTGAGTGGACCGCATGAAATCGCGCTGGTCGGCGATCCGGAATCGGAGGAGATGCGGGGCCTGCTTGAGGTTCTCCGCAGGCCTTATCGTCCGAATCAGGTGGTGGCGTTGCGTCGCCCCGGTGAGGAGGAAGCCACCCGATGGATTCCACTGCTGGCCGGACGGGAGCAGGTGGACGGCAGGGCTACCGCTTACGTCTGCCGCAACTTCGCCTGCCGCCTGCCGGTAACGACGCCGGAGGCCCTGAAGGCGGAACTGGCGGAGGAGAATCTGCCAGCGTCTTGACCGGCTGAAGGGCAGAGATTATAGTGTAGGTGAAAGTATTCTGGAAATGCCCTGCGAGACACGATAAGATGTCTGG
>DRKO01000475.1 GCA_011051745.1 Chloroflexota bacterium
ATGGCACTTGCGCCCGCCAGCGTGGACCTGGCCGCCGCCGAAGTGCAGCTTGTCAACGCCGAAGGGCGTGCCCATCGTCTGGAACGCGCCCTCCAGCGTAACCGCGTTCCGTTTGACTTCATTGTAATAGATACACCGCCCAGCCTGGGCTTACTCACCCTCAACGGGCTGGTGGCTGCAGGCGAGGTTCTGATCCCCGTACAGTGCCATTATCTGGCAATGCGGGGGGTGCGGGCCCTGATGGAGACCATCTGGCGCGTCAAACGCCGCCTCAATCCGGAGTTACGCCTGCTGGGGCTGCTCCCCACCATGTACGACTCGACCTCACGCCATAGTTCGCAGGTGGTGCGTGAGTTGCGTGAGGTGTTCGGTTCCAGGGTCTTCGACGTGGTGATCAAGAACAGCACCCGCTTTGCCGAGGCCCCCGTTGCCAACCGAACGCTTGTCGAATACGATCCCGATCACGAAGGGGCAGTCGCCTACCGGAAGTTAGCGGAGGTTATCGCGAATGGGTAGTACGGGTTATGAGACAGAGCGCGACGAGGAGGCCCCCCCTTCTGAGGATACGTCTCTTGAGGGGAAGGGCTGGGATATTCTGGTCGGCGGGAAAGAGAATCTGCGCCGCATGGGCGGGGAAGACTTCTTCGACCTGATCCGATCCCCCGATTCAGATTCCCCCGCCCCTACCGAAGAAGAGGAAATTGACCTGATCCTGAAAGCCGGTGCGGCCACACCTGCGCCGGGGGAGGCCCCTCCAGAGGAGGCCTTCTGGGATCGGGGGAGGGGGCCGCAGGCCGCCGAGGAGGCCCCTGCGCTCAACCAACCTGTGGCTGCCGCCCCGCGCGATCTGAGTCCTCAGGACCTTGCCGGTGTCTCCGCCGCTGCCGATAGCGAACCCCCGCCCCGTGATCTCTCGCCGGAGGAACTGGCTGCCCTGGCGGGGACCGCACCGGTGGTCGGAGAGGACACAGCAACAGAGGGGCTTCCGCTGGGTGAGCCGGGAGGCGAGCTGACAGGCCCCTTACCGGAAGAACCAGAGCACCCCCCCGAAGCGACTACGCCGGAGTCGGAACCGGTGACTGCGCCTGCCTCCCGACCAGCCCCGTCCGCCCCACCGGAAGAACCGGTTGGCGGCGAGGTTGCCCCGCTGGAGAGGGTGGAGGGTTCGCCGGAAACGCTCCCTCGCTCTGTTTCGGCCATGCCGCTCTGGCCGATGCCGGAGGCCAGGCACGGCGGCGGAGGAGGTGATCCCTTTGAAAGGCCGCCTTTCTCGCCGGGTGAGAACGATCTGGTGCTCCCTCCCGACGAGGATATTCAGGATATGCTGGTCACCAGGGAGCGCATCCAGGAGCTCTGGGAGGACATTAACGAAACCTACGATCAACTGATCCGGGGCGGGCAGGGATATACATACGCCGCCACGGATCGGGCGATCAGCGAGTTGAGGAAAGCCCGCGAGTTGCTCGTCTCCGGCCCGGACAACTTCGATGAGGCCGAGAAACTCGTCGCAGGTGTCCGTGCAAGGCTCAAGCGCGAGGAGAAGGCCCGTGAGTGGACACGGAAGCGCGGTCCCTGGCTGAGCCTCTATCTGGTCGCCTGGCTTCTGGCGCTTCTGCTGGGCGTGGTCTTCCTGAGTAGCTGGCTGGAGAATCTGATCGCCCCCTATGTGCCCGACTGGATCGGATCAAGCTGGCTTACGGCTGGCCTGTTCGGGAGTCTGGGCGGCACGGTAGGAGCCTTCTGGGTCCTGATCAAGCACACGGCCATCCGGCGGGATTTTGACCCTGTACACACGCCCTGGTATCTCAGTAACCCGTTCATGGGATATTTCGTCGGCGTTCTCACCGCTCTGATCGTGAGCGGCGGCGGCAGTGTGCTATCCACCGTAGCGGGTGTTCCCAGCTCCGCCGAGCCGGGTAACACCGGCACGCCTCTCCTCTACGTCCTCAGTCTGGCGGCAGGCTTTAATCAGAACGTGCTCTGGCAATTGATTGACCGTCTCACTCAGGCTTTCATTCCGGGGACAGAGGACGAGGGAGAGAACGACCTCACCATATGAGCATTCTGGTTTCCGTGACTCTCTCAGCCGGGATTGCGTGAATGAGCAAACGTGCGCTGTGGACCTGGGCAATAGGGGTGACGCTGGCGGCGCTCTCAGCCCCGGTGGCGCTGGCCGCGCCGCCCCCACAGGGCGATTCACCCTCGCCCACCCCGACGGAGACGGAGACCCCCGTTTACTCTGGCCCGACATCTACGCCCACGGCCACTCTCCTGCCGCCTCCCACCAGAGGAGGGCGTGCGGCGTTTCAGAATGCAGGGGTGTGGGTGGCTCCCCTCATCGAGGCAGACACAATTGACGCTCTGGACTACGGCGAGGTGATCTATCCGGTTGCCCGTAGCGCCAATGGCGTCTGGATCGCGATCAATCGGGAAGGGAACATCTACTGGGTTCTGGCCCGTCAGATCGTGTGGGACCCGGCTCTCGATCTGGCGGCGTTGCCGATCTTCATCCCGCCTTTTACCTCAACGCCCCTGCTCACCACTCCGGCCCCGACCGGGACCGGCACACCTCTGCCCCCCGCAGCCGCGACTCCCCGGCCCCCGGCGACTCCGGCTCCTTCGGCGCTGCCCCCGACTCAGCCTCCGGCGCCCACCAGCCCACCCGCGCCGTCCGCGACGCCGGTCGCGGGCGTGGCCCTGCCACCTTCGGCCACGCCAACCCCGGCCATATCAGAGGGCACGCGCCCCGACATCCAGAGTCTTCTGGGCAGTCTGCCCCCCGGCCTCGGCTCGTGGCTGGGCGGGGGAGTGATGTTCATTGCGCTTGTCCTCTACGCCGGTCGCTGGATGGCTGGTCGCCGCGAGTTGCGGCGTTACGCCGATGGCTTCGTGCTGACAAAATGCCCGGTCTGCCAGAGAGGCCACCTGCATCTGGAAGAACACGTCCTCCATCCCCTTGGGATTCCGCACGTCCGCCGCTCGGTGCGCTGCAATACCTGTCGCTCGGTGCTGCGCGAAACGCGCTCAGGTTTCTGGCGTTACACGATTGATCCGTTCATGAACCCCGATCTGGCCGCCGAATTCAATGCGCGGGAGTTCAGCGACGAGGAATTGATCGCGTTTGCCGGGCAGGCCCGGCAGTACAAATCGCAACTGGTTGAGCAGGAAGAGGCATCGGCCTCCCCCGAATTTGAGGAGATCGTCGAGGAAATCCTGAAGAGGGAGCTCCCCCCCTCTGAGGAGGAAACGGCAGGTGAAGCGCTCGCCGAATCCAGTGAATCCTCCAGCGATGAAATCGGGGCAGCATCGGACGCTGAAGAGTCTTCTGAGGACTCTGAAGAGGAGTAACCTCCGGCTACTCCTCGGTTACTCGCTCGATCTTTGCCCCTAGCTGGCGGAGCTTGCCGTCCACGTCCTCATACCCCCGATCAACCTGAGCTACATTGCGGATGATGGTTGTGCCTTCCGCGCACAGGGCCGCCAGCACCAGCGCCATCCCGGCCCGGATGTCCGGGCTGGTGATGCGCTCCACCTCTCCCCGTAGCTGGGTCGGGCCCTGTATCAGGCAACGATGCGGGTCGCAGAGGACGACCTGTGCCCCCATGTAGACCAGTTTATCCACAAAGTAGAAGCGGCTGTCGTACATCCACTCATGAAACAGAACCGTTCCCTCTGCCTGAGTGGCAACCACCAGCGCGATGCTCATCAGGTCGCTGGGGAAGGCAGGCCAGGGCTGGGCTTTGATCTCCGGTATCCGGTTGCCGATGTCCGGGACGATCTTCAAGGGCTGATATTCGGGAACGATCACGTCGTCGCCCTCTACTTCCCAGTGCACGCCCAGCCGATTGAAGACCAGAGCGATCATCTTGAGATGCTCCGGCGAGGCGTTTTTAATGCGCACGCGCCCGCGCGTCACAGCCGCCGCGCCGATGAAGCTCCCCACCTCCAGATAATCGGCCCCAACCCGGAACTCGCCGCCGCCCAGTCGTTCTACCCCCTGAATGGTCAGCACATTCGACCCGATCCCCTCGATCTGAGCGCCCAGCCGGTTCAGGAAGTGGCACAGGTCCTGCACGTGCGGCTCGGAAGCCGCGTTGCGAATGATGGTCGTGCCCTCCGCCAGCACCGCCGCCATGATGGCGTTCTCAGTGGCCGTTACGCTGGCCTCGTCCAGCAGAATATCCGCGCCGCGCAGGCCGTCTGTGGTCAGGGTGAAATGATCGTTCATGTCAAAGCGGGCGCCGAGTGCCTGAAGGGCCAGCATGTGCGTATCCACCCGTCGCCGCCCGATGATGTCCCCGCCGGGGGGCGGGAGTTCCAGCCGTCCCAGACGGGCCAGCAGAGGCCCGGCCAGTACGATGCTGGCCCGGATTTGCCCGGCCAGCCTGCGATCCACCACATGGGTGGTGACCTCTCTGGCATGGACGCGCCAGCTTTTCGCTCCGGCGCTTTCAACGTCCACGCCCAGGCCACGCAGGATGTTGATCATCGTCCGAACATCGGCGATGTCCGGCACATTATGCAGGATAACTGGCTCCTCTGTAAGCAGGCAGGCCGGCAACAGTTTAAGCGCCGCGTTCTTGTTGCCGCTGGCTGTGATGGTACCGTTGAGGGGAACCCCCCCCTGAATGACGAAACGGTCCATACCACATCTATCCTTGTTTCCTGGTTGGAGTCACTCAGAGTTAGAGATGGATGGTCACGGTGTCACCGACGTCAATGCCAAGCACCTTATTGGCGTTGCCCTGGTTGATGGCGAGTTCGAGCTCGCCGTTGCTCCCCACCAGTGCAATGGTCTGTCCGACCTCAACCTGGCTGTAGGTCTGGTGGATGCCCTGAAAATTGTGCCAGCCTGAGGTCACTCGCGCCCGCCGCGCGTTGATACGCACCGGCTGCTCCAGATCGGTGCTTGCCATGATGGGCTGTAGCTCCAGCCACTCTTCATCAAGCCATTTCAGATGCATGATGTTGGTCAGCACATTTCCGAAACGGTCAATCTGGATCACCTCGCCCCGGATAACCTCCGGCGTGATGGAGAGCGGCGGGAAAGAGAGCATTACGGGGTCCTCAAGGGGAGACCCGACGTCATCGAGGGTTGCCCCGCCTGCCAGATGGGCGGCCACCGGGCTGAAGATATCCCGCCCGTGGAATGTGTAGCTGGGCGAAGGCAGCCAGTACTCCGGTTTATCCAGTGTGACGGCCCGGCTCTCCGGCTCGGCGAGCCAGACATAGGTCAGCACGCCGTTATCTGGAGCGACAAAGCGTCCGCGCGGGGTCTCAACCGCAATAGGGTGTCGCTTTCCCCCTACGCCGGGGTCAACGACCACCAGATGAACGGTGTGAGACGGGAAGTAGGTATACACGCTTGAGAGGATCAGAGCGGCCTGGCGGATATCCTGAGGAGCCACTTCGTGGCTGATGTCCACCAGCCGCGCTTCCGGTGTGATGCTGAGCATCACGCCCCGCATTGCGCCGACGTAACCGTCGCGCTCACCGAAATCCGTTAGAAGAGTAATGATCGGGTGTGGCTTTGCCATGCGGGCATTGTACCGTGAGGAGATGCTCAGGTGCAAAAAGCACCCCGGGGTAGTCTTTCAGGAATATGAGAGAGTTTTGTACAGATTCTTGCCATGTTCCACGTCATCCGGCAAAAGTGATGGTAAAATAGAAGAAACTATCACTCGTGGGCGATCTCTCTGCTTGTTCAGAGCCGGACCCCGCGCGGCTCTGGTACACCTTTCGCTCTGCCCCAAATTTTTATCATCGGGCTGCGGCAACAGCCCACTGCTCGACCCACTCTGCGGGAACGGGAGGAGCGTGTACGCCCGTTTCCGGTGAGGTATAAGGGAGAATTGCAATGACACATATACTGGAGGACGAACTTCGTCTGGCCGTCATCGGAGCGGGACACGGGGGCAAGGCAATGGCTGCCGATCTGGCCGCTCGCGGCTTCTACGTCAATCTCTACAACCGCACCCTGGAGCGCATCGCCATGATCAAGGCCCGGGGCGGGATCGAGCTTCAACTGGAAAGAGAGGAGATCGTCTTCGGGCCGCTTCAGGTCGTGAGCGATCAGATCGAAGAGGTCATCGAAGATGTCAAGCTTATTATGGTGGTTGTCCCCGCCTCCGGCCATGCTGATCTGGCTCGTCTGTGTGCACCCCATTTACATGACGGGCAGATTGTGGTGCTGAATCCGGGCCGAACCGGGGGAGCGCTGGAGTTCCGACAGGTGCTGCGGGAATCGGGGTGCACGGCGGACATTATCATTGCCGAAGCGGAGACTCTGATCTTTGCCAGCCGCAGCGTAGGGCCAGCCGAAGCCCGTATCTTCCGCCGCAAGAACACGGTTCCTCTGGCCGCGCTGCCTGCCATCCGCACCGCCGAAGTGCTGGATATCCTCACCGAGATTTACCCTCAGTTTGTCCCCGCCCCGAACGTGCTTCACACCAGCCTGAACAACATGGGGGCGGTGTTTCATCCGGCGCTGGCTCTGCTGAACGCAGGCTGGATCGAGCGCACACAGGGGAATTTCCAGTTTTACATGGATGGCGTAACGCCCACTACTGCACGTCTGCTTGAAGTGATTGATCGGGAGCGCGTGACGGTGGCGGCGGCGCTGGGCGTCCGCGCCCAGACGGCCCTTGAATGGCTGGCGACCGCCTACTCGGCGACGGGCGCGAATATTTACGAGGCCATGCACGACAACCCCGGCTATCAGGGCATTATGGCTCCGCGCTCGCTGCGGCATCGCTACATCTTCGAAGACGTTCCCTACAGTCTGGTTCCCATCGCCGAACTCGGCAAACGGTTCGGGGTGAACGTCTGGGCCATCGAGGCTCTGATCCAGCTTGCCTGCGTGGCACACGGGACGGATTACCACCATCGCGGGCG
>DRKO01000476.1 GCA_011051745.1 Chloroflexota bacterium
GACGGCGGCGATCTGGTCACCTTTGCCCTGATGATACAGAACACCGGCAGCAGTCCCGGTGGCGCATTCGACATCACCATACGGGATGAACTCCAGTCACCGGACTTTCAAATACCCGGCCATGGCGTTGACGGCATCAACCTGTCCGTCACCTACGGGGACGGCACGCCGGTCTCTTATACGGCCCTGAACGCAGCCGATCCGGTTCCGCTCTTTGGGGACGGGATCGAGATCGTTGACCCCGGCCCGGCCCAGGGAGCATGTGAAGCGCCGGGGCATACGGCAGGGCGCGACATCATCATCATCACATACGATCTCCGGATACGGCCCGGCATCGCACCCAACACGGTGATCACCAATACCGGACACATCATGTCCTACTCCAACACGGAAGGCGGACCGGATTTCCTGCCCAACACCCCCAACGACGACCTGACCGAGAGGGCAAGCACGACCATCGGCTCAAATGCCGGGAAATCAGGCACGCCAACCGCGCTGACTGTCGGCCAGACCTACCGTCAGAGGATCACCGTAGAGATTCCCCCCAACACCAGCATGCAGGAGTGGCCTGCTGGATCAGGCTCCGGGGTGGTGATCCTGCGGGACAGCCTGCTCAGCAACGGCATGCACGGCCTGACGAGCACGGCAACCTTTACACCGGGAGCCTCCTGCAGCAACACGAACTTCTCCGATCCGACCTTCCAGTCCGCCATCAGCGTGACGACCACCGACACCGGGCCGGGTGAAGATATCATCTGGTCTTTCCCCGCGCCGATTGACAACACCGGAGGGACCTCCAGTTGCGGATTCACGGTCGAAATTGATGTCCTGATCATGGATGCGGACTTCTACGATGGAAGCCGGAACTGGCTACCCCCCACCAACAACTCGATGGTGGCAACCGATAACGCCATCGTCCAGTACAGTGATGGCTCCCGGAACCTCCAGTTCTCATCCGGGACGTATTCGATAAACGTTGATCAACCCGTGATCAACCTGACCAAGACGATCACCGCCGTGTACGAGTCGGATGGGGTCACGCCGAGGCCAGCAGGTCAGGAACTGCGGCGGGGCGATATCATCGTCTGGACGGTCCGCATGGAGAACGTCGGGGAGTCGGGAGCCTATGAGGTCAGCTTTGAGGATCAGCTTTCGGTCAACCAGGCCTTTGTGAGCGGATCGGCCTTCCTTGATAACGGCGCAGGGAACCCCGCCAACGCCGGAAATGGCGTCCAGGACGCAGGCGAGATATCGCTTGCCAACCCGACCACAAGCGGCAGCCCGACGGTCGCGCCGGGGCAGCTTCTCAACTTCCACTATCCGGCCTACGAGGACTTGGCCCCCGGAGATACGTTCTATGTCTCCTACCGCACTCAGATTCTGGACACAATGGATCTGGGCACGGTCCTGAACAACAACGCCGATGCGGACTGGTCAACCCTGGACGGCAACCAGACCTATGAGCGCGTTTACGACGACTCGGCGCCCATCGCGAATGACAGCGGAAACAGCGGCACGGACGATCAGGACTCCGACAGTGCCCAGGTGATCAACCTGACGATTGACAAGTCCTTCTCGCCGAACATCGTCGGCGCCTCGCCGCCGGGGACGGCCACCATGACGCTGACGATCAACAACCCCAACACAAACACCAACCTGACCGGCGTCAGCGTCACGGATAACCTGCCGGCAGGCCTTGAGGTCGCCTCACCGCCGAATGTGGTTGGCAACTGCAACGGCGGCACGGTCACCGCAACGGCGGGTAGCCGGACGGTCTCCCTGACCGGCGGATCGCTGCTGGCCGGGAATAGCTGCTCGATTCAGGTTGACGTGGTTCCCACAGCGGAAGGAGTTTACGAGAACGAGACCGGCCAGGTCACATCAACCGAATCGGGGCCGGACGGCACAGCCTCTGCAACGCTGATCGCAGCCAATGATCTGGCGGTGCATAAGGAGTTCAACCCGCAGAGCATCACCGCTGGTGGGACTTCCACCCTCACCATCACGATCTTCTACCCCGGTCCGCTGGCGAACGTGACGAACGTCAGCGTGGACGACACGCTGCCGAACGGCGTCACCGTCGTGAACCCTGGCGTGACCACCGGCGTGTGCAACGGCGGCACGCTGACCACCACCGCCACAACCATCAGCCTGACCGGCGGGTCGCTCGCGCAGGGCGGGTACTGCTCCTTCGATGTGCCGGTCACTTCCAGCCGTCCGGGGACATATCCCAACACCACCGGGCCGGTCTCATCCAACGAGACAGGGCAGACCACGCCCAGCAACACAGCAACTCTGACCGTCGAAAGTCTCCCTGCGCCGACCGGCTATGTCGTATTCCACGATCCCGGTCTCAGCAAGATCGGCTCGCCGTCAGATGCGCGGCTGGGGGAGACGATCATCTGGACGATCACGGTTTCCAACCCGAGCTCGGTTCCCATGAGCCCCGTCTTCGTCAACGACCCGCTTCCGGATATCCTCGACATCATCGGGGTGACGACGACGCACGGCACGGCGACATGGGCGGGGCAGGTTGTGACAGCCGACATCGGCCCGCTCAACCCCGGTGAGACGGCCACCATCACCGTCGAGTCGGTCACCAACAACACAGCCCTGCCGGGCGAGGTGTGTAATGCCGCCAGCGTTCAGGCAACCATGGATAGCGGCGCAGGGCCTGTTACCAGCACCGCGAACATGGAGGGATGCATCACCCTCTACCCGCTCACCCTGCCTCAGACCGGCGGCTCGCCCGTCCAATCACACCGCTGGCAGAGGGCGCTGGCCGCGCTCCTCCTCGTGGGTGGCGCTCTGGGGGCGTTCGCTTACCGGCGGCGTAAGAGAGGAGCATCGCTGCTCAGCCGGTAAAGGCTCTCCTCCGATCATCGCAGGAAGAAGGGGGCGGCTCGCAAACCACGCGAGCCGCCCCTCCTGTGACGCTGCAACGCCAGAATCTCCCCGTCTGCATGTATAATCAGGACACAAAGATTCGGGAGCCATCTTCATCGTGGGGAGAAAGACCTTGATAGACCGCAAAGGGATCGCCGCCTATCTTGCCATCACGTTTGTGCTCACTTATGCCATCGAAGGGGCCCTGATCCTGAGTGGCTTTCGGGTGACGGATCTGCCGCCGGTCTACGGGCAGCTTGTCATCGCCGCCGTGATGTGGGTTCCTGCTCTGGCAACCGTGCTGACCGTGACGCTGATCACCCGCGAGGGTTTCCAGATCACCAACCTTCGCTTCGGCCCATGGCGGCCCTATCTGGAAACCGCTCTGGTGATCCCGGCCATTTTCACCGTGATCTACGGCCTGACCTGGCTCTTCGGCCTTGCCGGGCCGGACTGGCAGCTAATCCGGTTTCGCGCCCTGATGGAGTCCGCCGGTGCGGACACCTCCGAGATGCCCCCGCCTGCCCTGTTCCTGCCGATTCTGTTTCTGGCGACGCTGACCGTCACACCGTTCATCAACGGTATCTTCGGCTTTGGCGAAGAACTGGGCTGGCGCGGATACCTGCTCCCCAAACTGATGCCGCTGGGGAAAGCCAGAGCGTATCTCCTCGTCGGCCTCATCTGGGGACTGTGGCACGCGCCGGTAGTTCTGGTGGGGTTCAACTACCCGGGATATCCGATCCTGGGCGTGCTCTGGATGAGCGCCATGACAACCGCGCTGGGGATTTACATCAACGAGATGACGCTCCGGTATCGCAGTTCGATCCTCGCCGGATGGATACACGGCGTGTTCAACAGCCAGGGATACGGCATCTGGCGGGTTCTGTTCCCGGACGCAAATCCCCTTCTGGGCGGCCTGACGGGCATCATCGGCATCGTCGTTCTGCTCATCGTGGGGCTGTGGGTGATGCGCCGACCGGCAGGGGTGGAGACCACATCCTGAGCGCCCCTCCATCCCCACCGGAGACGACGCTCACGACAAAAGCCATGAGAGATAGATGACAAATGTCACTATGGGCTGACCATGCTCTTCCCCTTAAAATAATAGTGGACTTACTTACTCCACTGGAGTAACAAAGGAAACTATCCATGCTCCAAATCTCCCGACGGGCAGACTATGCGGTGCGGATCATGCTGGAGCTCGCCTCCCGCCCTGAGGGAGAACGTATCTCGTCGGCTGAACTGGCCGCCAGGACGGAGGTTCCCCGATCTTTCCTGCACAAAATCGTGGCCGACCTGGCTAAAGCCGGTCTGGTCAGAACCTACAAAGGGCCAAACGGTGGCCTGATGCTCGTCCGCTCCCCGTCAGAGATCAACATGCAACACATTCTTGAGGCGGTTGACGGGCCCGTGTGTCTGAACGCCTGCCTCTTGCGCCCCAGCGAGTGCCCGCGCGATGTGATGTGCCCGGCCCATCGTTTCTGGGGGCGGCTCCAGGCGATGGTCATTGCAGAATTGCAGGCGGCCACACTGGAGAAACTCGTCGCTGAGGGTGAGCAACTCCGCCAGGACCCCGGCCAGGGAGGCATCGTCTACGTGCTTCAGATCATGGAGAACGATGCGGACGGGGAATCGCCATCATGACGGTGGGAAGAACGTCTATCCGGCAATGCGACCCGCTTCGGCGGGTCGCTCTGATTCTGGAAGGGGGAGAGTAATCGGCTCAATTTTATCTGGTTCCTGCACGGTTCATCTGTTCAGGCCGGGCTGGCCCGAACGCTCCACTTGCTCGATCAGTGCATCTTATTTCTGAGGAGGTTACTATGGGTTCGCTATTGCTGGCGCGGCTCCAGTTTGGCGTGACCACCGTCTACCACTTCTTCTTCGTCCCGCTGACGCTGGGGCTCTCGATCCTGCTGGCCATCATGCAGACCGCCTATGTGATCACAGACGACGACGTTTACAAGCGCATGGTCAAATTCTGGGGCAAGTTATTTCTCATCAACTTCGCTCTGGGGGTGGTGACCGGCATTATTCAGGAATTCCAGTTCGGCATGAACTGGTCGGAGTATTCGCGCTTCGTCGGTGACATCTTCGGGGTTCCGCTGGCGATTGAGGCTCTGCTGGCCTTCTTCCTGGAGTCCACCTTTGTGGGTCTCTGGGTTTTCGGTTGGGAGAGATTAAGCAAGCGGGTGCATCTGGCCGCGATCTGGCTGGTCGCCATCGGCTCGAATCTCTCCGCGCTGTGGATTCTGATCGCCAACTCCTTCATGCAGGAGCCGGTAGGCTATGTCCTGCGCAATGGCCGGGCCGAGCTGGTCAGCTTTGGGGCGATTGTCACCAACCCCCACGTCTGGGTACAGTGGCCGCACGTCTTCACCTCAGCCCTGACGTGCGCCGCCTTCTTTATCCTCGGCATCAGCGCCTGGCATCTGGCCCGCAGGCAGAACGATCTGCCCCTGTTCCGGAAGTCGTTCCGCATCGGCGCGATTGCTGCGCTCATCGGCGCGATCAGTGTGGGCGTGGTCGGGCACACACAGGCGCAGCATATGATCCGGGCCCAGCCGATGAAGATGGCGGCTGCCGAGGCCCTGTGGAACAGTGAAGACCCGGCCTCCCTCTCGCTCTTCACCATCGGCAACGAGCCGGAGCGGCGCGATGTCTTTTCGATCCGCGTGCCCGGTCTGCTCAGCTTCCTGGCCTACAACCGCTTCGAGGGGGAGGTGATGGGGATCAACCAGATTCAGGAGCAGTACGAGGTTGAGTACGGCCCCGGCGATTACGTGCCTCCGGTGGCGGTCAGCTACTGGACCTTCCGCATCATGATCGGTGCGGGCTTCCTGATGGTGCTGTTCGCCGGGCTGGCCCTGTTATTCGATCTGCAGGGGACAGTCGAGGAGAAGCCCCGCTTCCTGAGGTTTACGTTCTACGCGCTCTTCCTGCCGTATATCGCCATTACGTCCGGCTGGCTCTTTACCGAGCTTGCGCGGCAGCCCTGGATTGTCTTTGGCCTGATGACCGTTGATCAGGCGGTCTCGCCGACGGTTGCGCCGGGTAGCATCCTCTTCTCGGTGGCAGGCTTCGCGCTGATCTTTGCCGGTCTGATGGCCGTCGACATCTGGCTGATGGCCAGATACGCACGCAACGAGTCCTTTGGCCAGCCGGACGGTCCGGCGGAGGACGGGCCGAACGGCCTGTTCAGC
>DRKO01000477.1 GCA_011051745.1 Chloroflexota bacterium
CGGATCGCACGCTGCTCGGCGGTGGTGGAGGGCATGGTCTCCCTGAGCCAGTCTGCAAGCGCTTTGCCGAGGTGCTCGCCAAAGGCTTCCATCTGCTCGAAAGCCCACTCCTGTGCTCCCGGCACATCACAGCTCAGGGCGTACTCCAGAAGCATCTGGCTGAGGTTTGCGGCCGTACTCGTGTCCTCCTCAGGGCTCTCTCCCCAGATGCGGATTCCCCCCTGTGGATCATCCTGTACGTAGATCACCCGCAGGCCGATCGCCTCATAAAACTCATCTGCACTGGCAAGGGTGTAGCTGTGGAGCGGTGTACTCTGACCACCAGATATCTCAGACATTGTTTGTACCTCCCGACACAATCCCCCCTACCTTGATTATAGCGTGTCTTGGCCCTCAGGGGTGCACCGCTGCGGGGAGTGAGAAAGGGAGGCTAACCGGCCCCCGCCAATATGCCCGTTGTGTGCCCTCTTTTTTCATGCTACACTCTCTTATACTCACCGGCATCATCCACCGGCACATCGTCGCTACCGGCATCATCGCTAAAAGTAAGCCAGCAGAGTTGAGACAGGGTGGTTAGCATGTCAACGTGGACACACCGACAAACGTACCCGGAGCCCCTCCCCCGTGCGTCCCGGAGTCGCGGGCAGGTGATTCTGGCCCGCCTCACGCTGATAGTGACTTCCATCCTGATCCTGACCAATCTGGCCGCCGCGCTCATCGTGGCGGGCTACCAGATTTACTACGATGGCCTGATCTTCCCCGGCGTCAGCGTGTGGGGAGTTGACCTGAGCGGCATGACGCCCGCCGAGGCCGCCGCCGCCCTTCAGGATCAATTCCACTATCCCCGGACCGTCACCATCACCTTTCGGGATGGCGATAACATCTGGCCGGTGTCTGCCGAATCGCTGGGCGTCCGCTTCGACGTAGAGCGCACCGTACAGGCCGCCTACGAAGTCGGGCGACATCCGCGCCTGATCCCCGGCCTGCGCCAGCAACTCACCGCCTGGCGGGAGGGGGTTGTCATCTCGCCGGTCGTCGTCTTCGACCAGCGTTCGGCGGATGAGCAGCTTCAGCTCATCGCCGCCCAGATCAACCGCCCCCCCATTGACGCAGGCATCCAGTTTGAGGGTCTGGAAGCCGTCGCCACGCCCAGCCAGATCGGGCGTCAGGTGGATATTCCGGCCACGCTGGCCCTGCTGGGGGAGAAAGTAACCACCCTCCAGAGCAGCGAGATAAACCTCGTCGTGGTCGAGACGCCGCCCCGCATCGCCAGCACAGAGGACAGCGTCGCGCTGATCAACTCCATTCTCTCCTCCGATCTGGAGGTCTACATCGAGGACGCCTATCCAGAAGACCCCGGCCCCTGGGTTGCCTCCCGCGAGGCGCTGGCCGAGATGCTCGTGGTCGAGCCGGTCGTTTCGGCGGATGGCGAGAGCATGGAGTACACCGTCCGGCTGGACGAGCAGCAGTTAGAAGCCTTCCTCTCGCCCCTCGCACCGGCGCTTGAACGGCAGCCCAGCGACGCCCGTTTCATCTTCGACGAGGAAACAGGCGAGCTTCAGCCCATCGTCGCCAGCCAGCAGGGCCGCCGTCTGGACATCGCCGCCACCATCCAGTTGATCAACCAGACGGTCGCCGAAGGTCAGCACCGCGTCCCCCTCGTGTTTGAGTACATCGAGCCGGACATCCCCGACACCGCGACGGCGGAGGAACTGGGCATCACCGAGCTGATCTCCTCGGCCACCACCTATTTCCGGGGGTCGTCCAGTGCCCGGCGGCACAACATCCAGACCGCCGCCAGCCGCTTCCACGGGCTGGTGATCAAGCCGGGGCAGGAGTTCTCCTTTAATGAGTACCTGGGCGATGTCAGCCTCGACTCCGGCTTTGAAGAAGCGTTGATCATCTACAACGGGCGCACCATCGGCGGCGTCGGGGGCGGAACCTGTCAGGTCAGCACGACCGCGTTTCAGGCCGCCTTTTACGCCGGTTTCCCCATCACGGAGCGCTGGCCGCACGGCTACCGGGTCGGCTATTATGAGGTCGGCGAGGGGCCGGGCATGGATGCGACGGTCTACTCGCCCATCGTTGACCTGCGGTTTGTCAACGACACGCCCTATCACCTGCTGATCGAAACGTTCGTGGACATTGATAATGCGACCGTCACCTTCCGTTTCTACAGCACCAGCGACGGGCGCACCGTTCAGAAGGAAGGCCCGATCATCACGAACATTGTCCCGCACGGGCCGCCCCTCTACGAGGAAAACCCCGACCTCGCGCCGGGGCAGGTTAAGCAGGTGGATTACGCCATTGACGGCGCGGATGTGACCGTCTATCGAACCGTCTACCGGGACGGCGAGGTGCTCTATCAGGATACGTTCTTCAGCCAGTACGTCCCCTGGCAGGCCATCTATCAGGTCGCGCCCGGCTATGTCCCCGCCGGCGCTCAACGGGTTGGGGGCTAAACGAGCGTTGCTGGCGGCCTGCCGCGTGAAGGCAGGCCGCCCTTATTCTCCCCCCACCCCCTCGCTCATCCGCCTTCTGCGGGCGATCTCCGTTGGTCAGAACCCCCTGATCTGCTAAAATGAAGAAAGCTACACGCCATCCACTCGTTGAGGAGAAACCATACCGATGAGCAGACCCCGCTTGTGGCGCATCGCCGCCCTGATCCTTGTGCTCGCTCTGATCGTCCCCGCCACAGGTGCGCTGGCCGCCTCTCCGGGGCAGGAGACCGGCGTCACGGCGCTCACCACCGCCCGGCTGGTGATCCGTTCCGGGCCAGGACGGGAGTATCAGGACATCGGGCGCGTGCCGTTCAACACCCGCCTGCCCGTGCTGGGCCGCAATGCCTCTGGAAGCTGGCTCCTGATCCAGTACGGCGGCACACGGGGCTGGATCGCCGCCTGGTATGCCCGGATTTACGGCAACCTGAACACCGTCCCCGTCACGGATGAGACGGGCAGCGCCGCTCAGGGAACCGCCTCCGGTGGCGGCAGTTCGGTGACGGTGACCCCCACCGTCGGGCTGGTGATCCGTTCCGGGCCGGGCACAGGCTATCGGCGGCTGGCGGGCATCCCCGCCGGGGTGACCGTCCCCGTCGAAGGCCGCAACAGCAGCGGCACATGGGCCTTCATCACCTACAACGGCACGCAGGGCTGGATCGCCGCCTGGCTGACGCGCATCAACGGCGACATTAACGCCGTCCCCGTCACCGGCGGGCAGGGCGGCAGCGCACCGGCAGCCGCGCCTTCTTACGCCGGTCTGCCGCCCATCACACGGGGCTTCATGCTCGGCGGGCAGACGCACACCCTGGATCATCCCGACGCCATGCGTCAGGCCGGTATGACGTGGGTCAAGTTCCAGCATAAGTGGTCGCCGGGGCAGGACCCCGCCATTCTGGCCGGGCGCATCGAGCAGGCCCATGCCAGCGGCTTCCGGGTGCTGCTCAGCATCCCCGGCGCGGCCTATCCCTCCTCGATAGACTTCGCCGATTACGTGAACTTTGTACGCGGCGTGGCCGCTCTGGGCGCGGACGGCATCGAGGTCTGGAACGAGATGAACCTCTCCCGCGAATGGCCTGCCGGGCAGATCAGCCCCTCCAGTTACGTGAATAACATGCTGGCCCCCGCCTATCGCGCCATCAAGGCCGCCAACCCGAACACCATCGTGATCGCCGGGGCGCTCGCCCCGACCGGCGTGGACGATAATTACTCCGTCTGGAGCGATGCCCGCTATCTGGCCGGGATGCGCAACGCGGGTGCAGCCTACTACATGGACTGTCTGGGCGTGCACTACAACGCCGGAGCCACCCCGCCCGATCAGTCCTACGGCCACCCCGCCGATCCGGGGGCCGGGCACTATTCCTGGTATTTCTGGCCGACCTATAACCTCTACGCCGGGACGTTCCCCCGCACTCAGTTATGCTACACCGAGCTGGGCTACCTCTCGCCGGAAGGCTACGGCAGTCTGCCGCCGATGTTCTGGTGGGGGTCCGGTACGAGCGTCGGCGAGCAGGCCGCCTGGCTGGCCCGCTCGGCGGAGGCGCTCCGCAGCACCGGGCGCGTGCGCCTGATGATCGTCTTCAACGTGGACTTCACCGTCTGGGGGGACGATCCGCAGGCCGGATACGCCATCATCCGACCGGGCGGCGGTTGCCCGGCCTGCGACGCGCTGGCGGGCGTCATGCGCTGAGGAAAGTCCGTTACACAGGCAGGAAGGCAGCATGAGTGATCGGGAGTCTTCCGGCTGGCCCCCTGAGTGGGCGCGTCGGGCGATTTTTTACCACATTCACCCCCTGGGGTTCTTTGACGCGCCCCCCGTCAACGACCGCAGTTCGGCCCCCGTGCCCCGCTTGGCCGAACTGCGCCGCTGGTACGATCACATCGCCGGGCTGGGCGTCACGGCCATTTACTTCGGCCCGCTCTTCGAGAGCCTGACGCACGGCTACGACACGGTGGACTACTTTCAGGTTGACCGGCGGCTGGGGGACATCGCCCTCCTCCGCCAGATCGTGGACGAACTGCACGGGCGCGGCGTCCGCGTCATCCTCGATGGCGTCTTCAACCACACCGGACGTGAATTCTTCGCTTTTCAGGACATCCGCCGGAACGGGCGGGCCTCCCGTTATCAGGACTGGTACTTCATCAACTGGGCCGCCGACAGCGACTACGGCGACGGCTTCGCCTATGAGTACTGGGCAGACGACCGGGGCCTCCCCCGTCTCAACCTGGACAACCCGAATGTGCGTGCTTATTTCTTCGAGGTGGCGCGTATGTGGCTGGGCGATGTCGGCGTGGACGGCTGGCGGCTCGATGTCGCCTACGAGATCGGCCCCTCGTTCTGGTGGGAGTTCCGGCGGGTATGCAAGGAGGTTCGCCCCGATTCCTTCC
>DRKO01000478.1 GCA_011051745.1 Chloroflexota bacterium
CCCAGCTCTGAACAGAGACCACGCCCCAGTTTTGCATAACGCTGTGATTTAGCGCCCCTCGCTGTACATCCGGTGGCGCCAGGAACAATATATATGGCCTGTCGAGCATTTCGGCTGGCAGCGTATGGGCCTGAACTGCTTTCTCCTGTGTGATGGTAGTTGCCACATATCCAGCGAGGAGAGCCAGAGGAACTGCAACAATTGAAACGAGTACCCCGGTTCTCTTCAGCATCCCTTTCCCCTCCCGAGAATACGTCCTTTCGGTCTAACTATTAATTATACGGATAGCAGGGACGATAACATGACGAATCCTATGTGAATTCTTATATTTTTTGGTTCTCCTAGTTGCTCTGATCCAAGCGGTGATCCGGGGAAGGTAGTAGAGGGATATAGAAACGGGGCGGCGCACCTACCGCCCCGTCCTCATATCAGCAGAGGAACTAAGTACCCTCTTCCCACTGGCTCAGGTAGTGCTCCTGCTCCGGGGTGAGGGTATCGATCTGGATTCCCATCGCTTCGAGCTTGAGGCGGGCGATCTGCATATCCAGCTCTTCGGGGATGGTGTAAACCTGATTCTCAAGCGTCTTCGCATTGTCGCGAAGGTACTCCGCGCCGAGGGCCTGATTGGCGAAGCTCATATCCATCACGCTGGCGGGGTGGCCTTCCGCCGCTGCCAGATTAACAAGCCGCCCTTCGCCCAGCACGTGGATGCGCTTTCCGCTCTTCAGCGTGTAACGATCCACGAAGGGGCGCACGCGCTCCGGCGCACCGGTGGACATCTCCGCCAGGCCCTTCAGATTGATCTCGACGTTGAAGTGCCCGGAGTTGCAGACAATCGCGCCGTCTTTCATCGCCTCCATGTGGTGGGTGTCAATCACGTTGACATCACCGGTGGCGGTAACGAAAATATCCCCCAGGGGGGCAGCCTCGATCATGGGCATCACGCGGAAGCCGTCCATCACCGCTTCCAGTGCCTTGAGCGGGTTTACTTCGGTCACGATCACGTTGGCGCCCATCCCCTTAGCCCGCATCGCGATGCCCCGGCTGCACCAACCGTACCCGGCGACGACGAACGTCTTGCCTGCCAACAGGATGTTGGTGGCGCGGATGATGCCGTCGAGCGTGCTCTGGCCGGTCCCGTAGCGGTTGTCGAAGAGGTGCTTGGTCATCGAGTCGTTGACGGCGATAACGGGGAACTTCAACGCACCCTCTTTCGCCATCGCCCGCAGCCGGATGACGCCGGTGGTCGTCTCCTCTGTGCCGCCGATCACGTTTTCGAGCAGGTCGGTGTGCCCTTTGTGCAGTTCGCTGACCAGGTCGGCCCCATCGTCCATCGTGATGTGCGGCTTATGAGCCAGCGCCGCTTCGATGTGCCGGTAGTAGGTCTCCTCGTCCTCGCCTTTGATGGCGTAGACGGGAATTTCGTAGTGGGTCACCAGACTGGCGGCCACGTCATCCTGCGTGCTGAGGGGGTTGGAGGCGGTCAGCACCACGTCCGCGCCGCCCAGTTGCAGCGTGTGGGCCAGATTGGCTGTCTCGGCGGTGATGTGCAGACAGGCCGAGATGCGGAGGCCGTCCAGCGGGCGCTCCTTTGCGAAACGCTCCCGGATCAGGCGCAGGACGGGCATCTCCTGCGCGGCCCACTCGATCTTGTAACGTCCCCCTTCGGCGAGGCCGGGGTCTTTGATGTCGTAATCAATAGCCATATCAACTCCTGGTTGCTGGTTTGCATTCAGAGTAGCAAAGGGTACAAGGTGGGCCGATTATACCGCGTGCGCGGAGGGTGTCTAGCGCGGGGCGAGGGGGAGGCCTTCAGCCGGAGCGACGGCGGGCAGGGACTTCGATAAAGCTGCCAACTACTTCGTAGCCCAGCTTCTGATAGATATGGATGGCGGGTTTGTTGCTCTGCCACACGTTGAGGACAACGCGCTCTATGCCATCCCCAAGCAGAGAGGCGGTCACAATGCTACTGACCCGGCTTCCCAGCCCTCTGTTGCGCTGGCGGGGGTGGACGACCACATTACCGAGTGCCGCGATGCCTGCCTGCCGGGCGACGAAATGCGTTCCGGCGGCGGCGATCAGAGGGGCGTCCGGCGATCCTCCGGCGTAGATACCGTAGTAGTATCCATCGCGCATCATGGAAGGGTCAAAGGCTACATCGTGCCAGTCTCGCCCGTCGGCAAGGGCGGCCTCACGGAGGAGGCGGCGGATGTCCCCGGCGCGGGTTTCATCCAGGCGGGCGGGGGGAGGGAGACTTCCGTCGAGGGCTTCGACCGGCTGGAAGCTGCGGGCTGTCACCCGCATACGGTACATGGGGTGGACGTTCCCCAGACGATAGAAGCGGGCCAGGGTCGGCTCAAGCTCCGGCCTGGCGAGGCAGAGCACCTCGTCCGGTCCTACGCCATGAGCCAGCAATGCACGAAGGGCCGGGCGGCTCCCCATCAGGAAGAGGACGGCGGGAGTGAGGCCGCTATATACCAGCGCCAGCCCCTCGATGCGATCTCCCTGTGAGGCGATAAACCAGCGGGCAGAATCCGAGAGAGGAGGCTCCAGATCGCCCAGCGCGTAGGCGGCATAGTCGGGGTCGCGCATCAGATACGCGCGTATCTGCGTCAGGTCGCGGGTTTCCGAAATGCGGTATGCGTGCACGGGTAACTGTTCGAGACGAGGGGCTCAGTCGGAGAGCATCTCGTCGAGCAGGCCGCCGTCGTCGAAGTGCTGGCGGAAGCGTTCGACGAACTCGCGGCGGGTGTAGTAGTGGTTCTGCGTCCCTATCTGCTCCAGCACGTAGGTGGCCGCCAGCGCCCCCACGCGCCCGCTGATCTCCCAGGGCCAGCCAGCCGCCAGCCCTTTCAGCAGGCCGCCCCGGAAGGCGTCGCCGACGCCGGTCGGGTCTTTGATCTCACGGGGGGGCACAATGGGGATGTGAATCACCCACCCCTCTGTATAGATGTCGGTTCCCTGCTCCCCCCGCGTCACGATGACGGTTCCGGCGCGTTCCAGCAGGTCTTCGTCCGAGTAGCCGGTTTTCTTCTTGAGGGCCGCATACTCGTACTCGTTGACGACGAGGATATGTGCCCCGTCCACGCCCTCCGCCAGTTCCTCGCCGCCCACCCGCGCCACCTGCTGGCTCGGATCGTAGAGGTAAGGGATGCCCAGCGCCTTGCACTCGGCGACGTAGTTACGCATCGCCACCGGATCGTTGGGCGAGATGACGACCAGATCGGCGCGGCCTTCCAGCACGTCGCGGAGGCTCAGGTCACGCGCCCGGATCATCGCGCCAGTGTAAAACGAGGCGATCTGATTGTTCTCCCGGTCAGTGGTGGCAAAAAAGGAAGCGGTGAATAGGTCTCGATGTATGCGGATGCCGCCTGTGTCCACGCCTGCCTGCTCAAGGAACGCGCCATACTCGTCGAAATCCTGCCCGGCAGTCCCGACCAGCAGGGGGTGCTCCCCCAGCAGGGCGAGCGTGTACGCGATGTTCGGCCCAACCCCTCCCCGGTGTCTGCTCATGTGATCCACCAGAAAGCTCACGCTGAGGTGATCGAGGTCTTCCCGGAGCAACATCTCTCTGAAGGTGCGGGGGTAGGTCATCAGATAGTCATATGCGATTGAACCGGTTATGACGATCTTCATGGTTCTGTGTCCTCAGGTAGCGGGGTCATAAGAGATGCTATCTCTTGCGTTCGGCGGGCGGGCTGGCTGCCAGAGCAGGGCGATTTGCCTTCCAGACGGGCGAGAGGCCCAGACGGTCACGCAGCATGATCAGAAAGGCGTGAAGCCCATCCCAGACGGTGATCTTCTTGCCCTCCTCGTAGGTGCGCGGATTGTACGTGATCGGCACTTCGACGATCTCGATCCCGGCCAGCAGTAATTTATCCGGCAGTTCGAAGTCCAGATCGAAGCCGGAGCCAACCAGATTGAGGGCTTTCAGCACATCAGAGCGCACCATCTTAACCGCCGTCGCGGCGTCCGTCAGGTTGCCGCCGAACAGAAAATTCATGGTGGCGGTGATGAGCCGGACGCCCAGATAAGCGTGAGCGTACTCGTAGTTGGCCTGTCCGTCCAGCGTGCGGCTGCCGAAGACGGCGATCGCGCCCTTCTCCGCCTCGGCAACCAGCTTGCGGTGATCCTCCGGATCGTATTCGAGGTCGGCGTCGTGGATCACGGCGTAATCACCCGTCAGGTGTTGAATCGCCGTGCGAATGCTGCTCCCTTTGCCCATGTTGCGCGGCTGGTAGATGATATACGTGTCGGGCGCGTCAACCGTCCTGAGCAGTTCGCGCGTGCCATCCGTCGAGTGGTTATCCACGACGATGATCTCTTTCTCCCAGCCGTCAATCTCGACGGCGCGGATGCGCTCCAGAACGGTCAGGATGGTGTCGCGCTCGTTGTAGGCGCAGACGATGACGGAGAGCCTTTTCTTATTCATGTATCCCTGCTGGCATGTCGCTGAGCTTGCTGGCGGGCAGAGCCGGGCGAGAGTATACCATGCCCTGCTTCAGATGCCAGCAGACAGAGGGCCGTCCGGCTCCGCCTGACGCTTAAACCCGACTCTTTATGAAGCTGTGGAACGCCTCAAGCATGTACTCCAGTTGTGCCTGACCCAGCCCCGGATATACACCGACGAAAAACGCCCCCTGCATCACCTGATTGGCTACCGGCAGGTCACCCACGACGCGATGGGGGATGCCCCGATACCCCGGCTGCTTGAGGATGTTCCCGGCGAACAGCAGCCGCGTCTCAATGTTCCGGCTCTCCAGATAGCGCTGAATCTCATCGCGGGTGAAGGGCGCGTCGGGGCGCACCATCAGCGGAAAGGCAAACCAGCTCGGATCGGCCTTCTTGCTCCAGACAGGGAGGACGAAGAACTCCTCCAGCGGCTTCAGGCCGTTGTAGAGCACCTGAAAGTTGCGTTTACGGGCGGCGACGAAGTCCGGCAGCTTATCCAACTGGGCCAGCCCTACCGCCGCCTGCGGATCGGTGATCTTCAGATTGTAGCCGATCTCGGTGAACAGGTAGCGGTGGTCGTAGTGGCCCTCAATGCCTTCTATCGTCCATTCAAAACGCCTGCCACATTGCCCGTTGGGAGGGTTCGTGTAGCCGCACCAGCAATCACGCCCCCAGTCGCGGATTGTGCGGGCGATCTTTGCCAGGCGCGGGCTGCTGGTGTAGACTGCGCCGCCTTCCCCCAGCGTGATGTGATGGGCCGGATAGAAGCTGCTCGTGCCCAGATGCCCGAAGGTTCCGGTCAGCCTGCCGTCGTAGACGCTCCCCAGCGCGTCGCAGTTGTCCTCGATGACGTAGAGGTCGTGCGCCTCTGCGAATTCCATCACAGCGTCCATCTCGACCGGATTACCCAGCGTGTGCGTGACGACAATCGCGCGGGTGCGCGGTGAAAGCGCGGCTTCGAGCCGGGAAACATCCATGTTGTAATTTCCGGGCTGGCTATCCACCAGCACGGGGACGAGGCCGTTCTGCACGATGGGGGCCAGGGTCGTCGGGAAGGCGACGGCGGTGGTGATGACCTCGTCGCCCGGCTCCAGCGGGCGGCCCGGCAACTGGCGCGAGCGCAGGGTCGCGATGGCGACCAGATTAGCCGACGAGCCGGAGTTGACCGGAATCACCTCCCGGACACCCAGAAAACGGCCAAGCTTGCGCTCGAACGCCTCAGCGTAACGCCCCGCCGTCAGCCAGAAATCCAGCACCGCGTCGGTCATGTTGCGCATCTCCTGATCGTCGAAGACGCGCCCGGCGTACTGGACCCTCGTCCTGCCCGGCTCCCACGATTGCTGCTGGTGGGCGAGGGCGTAATATTCGCTCACCCGGTCGAGAATCTCAATGCGCAGTGAGTCAAGGTCCTCCTGCGGTGGGGCAACGGGCGAGGAGTCCGCTTCGGGGCCAACCCCGGCCTGCGGGTAGCCCGTGCGGTGGGCGGCGAGCGTTCGTTCCAGTCCGTCCTCCAGCGAGATCGTCGCCTGCCAGCCGAGCTTCTCTCTGGCCGGGCCGGTGCTGGCGATCAGCGACCACACCTCGCCGGGGCGATAGGGCAGGAGGCCGATCTGCGGCTCCACGCCCTCAAAGTGGCTGAAGATGCGTTCGACAACCTCTTTCACGCTGGTTCCCGTGCCCGTCCCGATGTCGAAGGTCTGGCCCTCGATCCCCTCCGCGAAGGCCGCCCGCAGATATGCCTCGACCACGTCATCAACGTAAATCCAGTCACGCACCTGCTCGCCGGGGGTGGTGGGGAAGGGCTGCTTCTTCAGCCCGGCCTGAATGGCCGAGGGGATCAGCGTCCCGGCCTGCCCCGGCCCGTAGACCTGAAACAGGCGCAGCGAGACGATAGGCCAGCCCATTGTGCGGTAGTACATCCGGCAGAAGGCCCAGGCCGAGGCTTTAGATGCGGCGTAGGGTGAGATCGGGTCGAGGTGGTAGGCTTCCGACTGATCTCCGTACTCGTAAGCCGTACCGGTGTGGATGATGCGCTGCGCGCCCGCCGTCGCGGCGGCCCGCACCACGTTGACCGTCCCGTCCAGGTTGACGCGCAGCGCCAGATTGGTTGAGAGAAACGGATCGGTGACCCCCTCCGCCGCCAGATGAAACACGATCGCAGGGCGTATTTTCTCCATCGCCGTGCTGACGGCTCCGAAGGCCCGGATGTCCACCTGATACAATTCGACGCTGCCCAGCACGTCGCGGATGCGCGTTGTGCTGGAGGTGCGGCGCGTGAAGACCGCCACCCGCGCCCCCTCCTGAACCAGCCGCCGCACCAGATGCGAGCCGATAAATCCCGTCCCCCCCGTGACGAGAACCTTCCTGCCCCTTAAGGAGTCCATATCTGCCTGTGATCCAGTCATTCGTATTCCAGCGATACTTCAACGTTCGGCCCGACCTGCTGAAGCTGCCTCATGAGGGCCACGATGAGGCGGGCGATCTCTTCTGGATGCATTTCCGCCGGTATGAGCAG